>JADFRB010000118.1 GCA_022561525.1 Nitrospinota bacterium | reverse complement strand
CCCCTCTTAATAGATGCATGGCGTTGAGCACAAAAAACGCTGGTGCCCCTGCGGATTCTGACTCCGACCATTGAGTCGCCGTTTTCACCGCTTGGTCCCAATCACCTTGGATAATGGCTTGTTCGACTGCACTTTCGTCAGACATGGTGTTCCCTTGTTTCGTTTATTGTAACTACTCAGGTGGATAGACTGAAGGCCGAAGGTTTATAGGGGGCAATCATGCGTGACCTTACAAAACGTCAGGCATTAGGATTGATAGCCTTCAGCCTTCAGCCTAAATACCTGAGTAGTTACCGTTTATGAATTGTTGGAGCAGAAGGCACCCACTATCTTTTTAATGTATCCTCAACATCTGGAGGCGTCGCCTGAATCAGCTCGCCCAAGTACGGGTATTGTTCGGTTATCTTTTGCTTCATCAACCAGGCAATGATTCGATACGACCAATGACCTTTGACTCCCGACCTGAGCTGCGAAATGTACTCCGCCTCGGCATAGTCCATTTTAAAGAGACATCGAACCTTGAACCCAAAGGGAATCGCATAAATCGACGACTCCTGATCCATCCCACGCAACCGTTCAATATCTTGCTTCACGGCATCCATGGCCAATTGGTAATCACGATCCAACCCGGCATCGACCAGCGGTTTTGGCGTGTCATACCCATGCACCGTTGTAAAGTTCTGTTGTACTTGCTGGCACCGACGATGCCGATGCATATCACGCCACCCTCCAATGTCCATGAGCACATCGAAGATCAAGGGATACCCGCATCGAAACTCTTTGATCAACTCATCATACGGGCCTCGGTGCCGGCAGGCGACTTGAATCGTCTCCTCCTTTTCCTGCGCCGACCATTCACGAACCACCTCTAAAATACTGCGGTACGGGGCGTGACTCACCCGATAGAGTAAGGTCGTCACCAACTCATCCTGCAGATGATGTGGCTCAAGCAAATCAACCGGCTCATTTCGATGAACCCATGCCGCTGGAGCATCCAGCCCCGCCTTTCTCAAGACCTTCTTGGCATGGCGTTGAAGATCTCGATACACCTCGGTTTGATAGGCATTCAAGTCCACATAGCGCGCTAGGGTCGGCGCCAACGGTTCATTACCACTCTTGTCATTGCCACACAAGGTCGCCCAGACATCCGACGGAGGCTTAGCACATGCCGCCTTCAATTCTTCACCCAGCGCCTTGAGCTCCGGAAGCTGCGCAGAGAGCAGCCGTGTGATTTGCTTTTCCAAAGTCCGAATACTGACGACTTGTCCCACATTCGTTTTCGCCGCCAAGGGAAGAAGATACCGGGTGACATCAAACGTTCGAGCGGCAATCGTCCGGTCATAATCACCTTGTTTCATGGCATCGGGTTTCGGGGCTCGCTCGCGAAGAAACTGCTGCAAGGGATCGTGAAAAGTCCGATACAGATTGAACAAACTCCCCAACACGCCCCGATACACTGCTTCAGTTTCCGTTCCTTCAATCGTCGAAGGGATGTAACAACCCGAGACGGCAAAATTTTGGTACCGACTGGATTTGGCTTGCCCATCCCATAGAGGCTCGTCCTCGACCCGAATCGCGGCCAGCTCCGAAATGTGTTCCAAGGAAATCGTGACATGCCCCAGATCCGCAATCGAGCCATGACCATAGGCAAAATAAAATTGCTCCCAAAACTTTTCCGACGAATGCCCGTGCACCCATTTCAAACTTTCTTCAATGGAATCCGGAGAGCGGCTATACCGCGCAAGGGCATAGGCCGCCTTTTCTGGAGGCATCGGAGCCAGCACGACCACACGACGGGCGGTTTTCTCATCAGACGACATGTTCTCGACCTTTTCTTGATGTTGAGACTTCGCCAAGCTAATTCTCCAACATTCGGTGATCTATGAAGACCTTGTGGATCGTCACCTGCTCACGCAAGCCAGTTTTGTAAGGAGTGATGAGGGAGCCAATTTTTCATTAGTCATACGCTTCACGCTTCACATCTAAGCCTCACACGAATTAGGGCTCGCGCAAGAATACCTTCCCCTGTTTTGGTGCTGAGACACCTGTCTGGCAAAGGGCGAAGACTGCGCATACTCCTCGTATGGAAAGGACGAGCAACACCGCCAAACGGGATGGATCGAGGCCAAACATGGGAAGGTATTCTTGCGCGAGCCCTAAGAAAAAACCCTTGCAAGCATCGAACGTGAACGATACACTCCGCCGCCAAAGCACCCTTTAAGGATCCTTCATGCCTTCTTCCGACCAACAATCGATCCACGGCCAATGGTCGTCACGCTGGACCTTTATCATGGCCGCCACCGGCGCGGCAGTGGGCCTCGGGAACATTTGGAAATTCCCCTATCTCACGGGCATCCACGGCGGAAGCGCGTTTGTGTTGATCTATATCCTCTGTGTCGCGGCCTTGGGCATTCCCATGATGATGGCCGAGGTGATGCTCGGTCGTCGCGGAAGACAGACACCGGTCAACACCATGCGGGCATTGGCGGCAGAAAACAATGCCAGCCAAGGCTGGCAACTCATCGGATGGTTCGGCACCTTCGCCGGCATGCTGATCCTCTCTTATTACAGCGTCATCGGCGGGTGGACGCTTGGGTATATCCTCCATTCGGTCTCAGGCAATTTTTCTGGCTTAAACGGCAATGGCGCTTCGACCTTATTTGGAGACTTCGTCGGCAATCCATTCGTTCAAGTGGGCTGGCATACGATGTTCATGATCATTACCATGTATATCGTGGCCCGGGGGGTGAAAAGCGGATTGGAAAAGGCCGTCACCTATCTTATGCCAGCGCTGTTCGTGCTACTCCTGGTGCTCGTAGGCTATGCCATGACGACGGGCTACTTCATGAAAGGGCTCGACTACCTCTTCACGCCTGACTTCAGTCAACTCACCGGCACCAGCATTCACACGGCCATGGGCCAGGCGTTTTTCAGTTTGAGCCTCGGCATGGGCACGATTATGATTTACGGCTCGTACGTCCCCAAAAGCACATCCATTGCGGGTGCCTCGATAGCCATTGCTGTTTTCGATACGATGGTGGCTCTCCTTGCGGGCATGGCAATTTTCCCGATCGTGTTTGCGAACGCCCTCGAACCTGGGGCAGGCCCCAGCCTCCTTTTTGAAACCATCCCCGTGGCCTTCGGCAACATGGCCGGCGGAACCCTATTTGGAACGCTCTTTTTTGTGTTACTGCTGATCGCGGCCTGGACATCATCGATTTCACTCATCGAACCAGCCGTCACCCTGATGATCGAAAAATTTAATATGACTCGCTGGCAAGCGGCTATTTGGATCGGCCTCGCCACATGGTTGCTAGGATTTGGCACGGCATTTTCGTTCAACATTTGGTCGGAAGCCACAGTGTTTGAGATGACCTTTTTCGAAAACCTCGACTACCTCACATCAAACCTCATGTTGCCTCTAGGCGGGATTTTTATTGCCGTTTTTGCCGGCTGGTTAATGACCAAAGACAACAGCCAAGATGAGCTCGACATGAAAAGTGAAGTAGGCTATTCCATCTGGCGAATACTCATTCGGTTCATTGCCCCCATCGCCGTCTCCATCGTCCTCCTCCACGCTATCGGGGTGTACTAACACCATCCCTCCCAACCACGGAAATCTTCCCCCTCGCCCTCTCGGGAAGGTCAACCTGCGTATTTGCGCCTTGAAGCGTTAGAGCCCAAAAACGTGAAACGCCTCCGCTATAGCAGTTTTGGCGCGTCAGCGACGGCTTTCAGCCTTCCTAGCCACTTCGCCCAAGCCCGAGGGTCGAGGCCACTTTCTTTTCCTCATCTCCGCTAACACCTTCCCGGACAAAAAATCGAGTCTGACCCCATTTTAAAAAGCAACCACAATTTAAAGCAGAAAATTTCGAGATCTTTCCTGGGAGTCGCTCTGGAATGTGTAATACTCCAACACGTTTTCAGCACCTACAGCCTCGAGCGCTTTCCTACTGTGAAAATTGGCGGCTTGCACACGTGCACACACGAGAGAAACTTGCTCCAATTTCATGCGTCGAGCGGCCAAGGCATAGAGATACTGCGCGACTTTCTGTCCACGAAGATTGGGGCGGACCACGATATAGTGAATCTGCCAACATTGCGGAATGAGTAGTTCCGCATCGCTGCCTCGATACCACGACACATGGCCGGCAAGGCCTTGATGATCATATACGTTGAGAATGCCTCCACTGTGTAGACTTCGCTCCATGCCTTTTTGTAACTGACTTTTTACGTTCTCAGGCTCAGGTCCCAAGAACTCTGGCTCTAATAAGCGGCAAAAGTCTAGCCACCAGGCATTTAGATCTTGGTCGTGAAAAAAAGAAAATTCTTTAAACACTTTGGAGGAAAGCAACGGTGGTCGTGTAGCACCCCAGTCTGCGGCATACACACATTCTTCCAAGCAAGCCTGAGGCCCCTCCGCCAGAAAAGAGACCGAGCGATGATTCGGGGAAATAGGAAGTTGAATGGCATCACAGGGAAGATGCCACTCAGCTTTCACACGATCGAGCATGGGTAACAAGTCAGACCGGCTGGACACAAACCAATGATCGATACATGCGACGCGTTTCCTTGTCCATGTCCCGATTCGAGGGGAAATGATCGCCCCCCAGCGCTCTCCCTCTCCAATATATTTTGGGGATAAATCCTCCAGGGTCGCCACCTGATACAGGTCCATCAACATGGTTTGAACTTCCGGATCGATCAACTCAGATTTGGGTTGAATCGAACATTGAAAGAGCAAATTCCAGCGCTGTGCCAGCGAAACTGTCGAGGCATGTTCAATGATCGGAGAAACAGAAGTGAGATATTCTGCGCGAAACCTCTGAATGATATTTTGGGAAAGAGTCTGGCTATTCATGACACTCTTACTCCCCTCTTTGGAAACGAAGGGTTGGGGTTGGAGAGCTTATTGTTCAATGGCACCTTGAATGCAATGCTTTAGCAAAAGTTTAATTTCTTTGGTTTGAAGGGCCAGCAATTCGGCTTTGAGATCAGACTTTTTCCCAATCTCACATGCCATGCAGAAATCAATGAAGGTAAACGGTTCCCACGAACCAGATTGGACGATTTGGTCAAAGGCTGTTGTTACCGGCAGGGTTTGGCGAGTTTCATGACTCGCTAATTGTTGAAAGACGGGATGATGGCCCACGCGCCGAAACCAATAGTTGGCATTGCCTGCATCCGGTTCGCGACGATGAACGATTCCATGCCAATAACTGCCTTCGACGGTGTCAAGATCTTGCGCAATGGCATGCGCGTCATCCCACGCATCCAAGGCCACACACAGGCCAGCTTTGACGGCTGCCCCCATCGGAGCACTCTTCACGTTCTGGCCGAACAGTTCACGGAGAGAGGTTGATTGAATCTCATGGATGAGATTAGCTTGAGTCGCCTGCCCACGAACAAGACTCAAGGCCGAGAGGCAAGGTTCAATTTCTTCGTAGAATCGTGCGCCTATGCTTAAAAGCAGGAAGGGATTCATCGATGGTCAAACGAAGTGATGCACACCATCCGGCTAATCGATGTAGTAGGAAAATCCAATCAATCCGAGGATGGCATTGATGCCAATATTGCGATCACCTAAACCGACATTGGAGATATGGTGCAAACGAAGGGCGCCGGTGATCGCCATTTCTTGCGTAATGAAATATTGCAGGCCCGGACCCGTTTCCAACAAGAATTCCAACTGGGTACTTTGTTCCGGGATCCGTGGGGCCAAGTCGGTCCAAGACGCACCCATGCCAAAATCAAAATAGGGCATCCAGCGTCCAAACGACAGGAAATTATATCGTCCCACGATGGAAAACCCCGCTAAGGTGGCATCAAAGGGTTGGTAAAAATGAGCGGCGACGAGTTCGACCAGGACTTCAACCGCCCCGCTGAAATATCCCAACTCAATTTTATCAGTCACGACGAGCCCAAACTGTGGAAGGACAAAGACCGCACTACGGTTAGAGGAATTGGCATTGCCCAATCCCGTGAACGCTTGCCAGTGACCAGCTTGGATTCCAATCTCAACGGTCCCAGCCTCAATAATATTCTGAGCTTCCACGGCACCAAACGATTGCGCAGGCAGACTCCCGATCAGGCCCACGAACAGGAGCACCACCATCACCGTCTTTCTAACATGATCCAAGAATCCCCTCATTCGATGAGGCCACGTTCTGCGGCCATTTATTTCTTGAGGCAACATTGGATGGGCATTCTACAGATCTCAAAAATGGCAATCAACTCCTCAATTGCAAGAAAATTTTCTAAAGTGACGAAAGGGAATAGAAGGGTCCGTTATCCTAGAAACGGCAGTTGGGCGCAAAAAAGACGTGTAAGGTATTGGTGTGCATGGTGAAAGGGCCTGTTGAATATTGCACTCCAACAGCCAATAAAAGCTCCAAATGAGCCACGCATCGTCAGTGGGAGGGAATGTTCAAAAAAGCATGCCCTGAGTCTTTCCGAAGGGTTCGTCCAGCAAGGCCGCAGCCATTTTGACGAGCGGAGCGTACTCACAGTACGTGAGCACGACAAAATGGC
>JADFRB010000117.1 GCA_022561525.1 Nitrospinota bacterium | reverse complement strand
CTTTCCGCAGTTTCAAGACCTTGGTAATTTTTCCCTTTTCAATTTCAGGATCGTACTGCGGCAAAATGCTCGCTCCACCAATGTAGGCCCCGGACAGGACGACATAGAAAATGAGAAGACTAATGACGGCTTTAACCCCTTCAACACGTGGCATAGGGGGAGCATCCAATAAAATAAAGACAACGGCTCCCAACATCGCATAAATAAAAAACATCTTCTGGAACACTGCAGGAAAGGGACGAAATTCATCCTCACCAGTCGCACCAGTCACTAAATTGAGCACCACGTGGATGTATTGAGCCACAAGTACCAACACAACCCCTATCACCACACCGACAACCATTTTCTTAACTATGCTTTTCACAAAACTTTGCTCAGCCATGTTTTCTTTCTCCACATGTACTATTTACCTCCGGCAGGAACGGCAGACCCTTGTAGGGCTTCAGCCTTTTGCTCGCTTCCAGCTCGTAACGTCACAATAATAGAAAAACTGACTACGGCAAAAAATACGAGTGTCACCGCTGTAATCCACCACGCAGAATAGGCCAACGTTGGCGTAAATGCCTCTGGGGTAAAATCAGGCACCAGATTATAGACATGGTAGTATTTCCGCGTGAGGGATCGTACCGTTCCCATGAGCGCCATGGTCCAAATCGCGCTAAAGGCCAGGAAGATCAACACATATTGGGATGCGAAATCGATTTTTCCCCAGATGATCGTCCCTTGCCGAATGGCCCGATTGTACAAAATGTAGTTCACAATTGTGAGAAATACCAAGGTGAATGCAGCGGCATTTTTGGCCGGCATCAGAGCTAACTCGCTTGCCCAGGGAGGCAGTTCAAGTTGTTCCGTCGCCAAGGCCTGCGTGGCGACAAACCCATGAGGCGTCATCCATATGGCATCGGCTACAACAATCATCAAAAACCCGACCTTGATCATCGTGAAGGCAGAGACCGTAAAGCGAAGACCTGGCAGCTTACTCAAAATAGCGGGCAATCCCACCAACAAAGCTAAAAAGATCAACGACTGCCATTCCGGTGGGGGATACATTTTCCAGGCAACTCCCATAACCACAGGAATGAGAATAACCGCGATCATGACCAGCCCGGAAATACGAACCCGCTCCACCCCCTGAATGCGCTTCATACTCAGCCAGATATAATAGTTACTGCCCAAGAAGATTAGGCCCACCATGGCCCCCTGCATTTCAAAGAACATCGAAAGCTGGTCAGCCATCATGTATGGACAAATCGAAGCATCATAGTCACAAAGTTCATACGCTAAGAGATATCCCATGAACGGGAGAAGTAGGAGTGCACCCACCCCGATCATATTTCCCACAAACCCCATCCAGTCATAATAGGATCGCTCTTCATCCGTCTTGGCTCCCATATACATATACGCCGCAATGAGCCCGGCGATGAATCCTCCAAAGGTGACATTGCCAACCATTCGATGGAGATTCAAAGGCATCCAACTAAAGTTGGCAACTTTATCCCAAAGTCCCGCAGTTTGGATAAATTCTACCAACGAAAGTCCCTCAGCAGCTTTCGCCGGGGTATTCATAAATGAGGTAGGACCATCGATGACAAACAACGTCACGGTTCCAATGATATTCAAGAGAACTCCAAGAGCAATATGTCGAGCTTTTTTACTTCCCTTCATCGAATCCCAAGTATAAAAATAGGTATACAAGACGAAGGTCTCAAGAATGAAAAGGAGAGGATAAATAACCGCGAAGATCAAAAAGAAATGCTTGATGAACCAGGTGGTGAAATCAGGGTAGGTCCCGAGCAACACGAAGATAAAGAGACCACCGGTCAAGGCGGTCATACTATACAAAATGACCGTAACCTTGATGACTTCCTTGGCTAACCGATCATACTTCGGATCCTGGTTCTTATAGCCCAGCCATTCCGACACCACGGCAAAAATTGGCGCTCCCAGAATGAACGCAGCAAACAATAAATGGAGCTGGGCCACGATCCACACCCCTGTCCGATTCCCAACAAAAGGAAACTCCGCAGGGGGGGCAGGTGGAGCCTGAGCATAAGCAATCGTCGCACCACCAATCACAAGTCCTAGTAATATGAGAAGACTGCGGGTTGAGGTTTTCAAGGGTCGTGGCCCTCCTTTTGTCATGTCAGCAGTAAATGTTTACATTGGCCAGGTGTTACTTCGGGGCTTCTCCAGTTGGGGCTTTTTCAGTTTGGGCTTCTCCAGTTGGGGCTTTTTCAGTTTGGGCTTTTTCAGTTTGAGCCTCTCCAGCTGCTTCACCGCCTGCAGGCTCACTCACCTTGGCGGCCGCTTCTTCAGCAGCAGCCTTCTCAGCAGCAGCCTTCTCAGCAGCAACCTTCTCAGCAGCAACCTCCTCAGCAGTCTTGGCCGTCCCAAGTGCGACCCATTTCTCCTCGGCAACACTATATTCCTGTCCCTTTAGGCCAAAGGTCGACTCCCAAGCGATGACCTTCCACCGATCATCCTCGGAAAGTTTGGATTTCCAAGCTTTCATTTTTGTTCCCTTTATCCCTTCCGACACACGCCAGAACCATTGGGCATCAGAGAACTTTGCCATATGCTCACCCTTACGAAAATCACGAGCACCGGCTTTGAGGGGCTTTCCATCTTTTCCATGGCAACTGGCACAGTTCACGTCAATATTCTCTTTACCAATGAAGATGTCCTTTCCCTGGGCAATGATCTCCTCATTGCCCCAATACCCGTCAGGCATATGCTTGTCTGCATATTCGGGTGGGGCTGGTGGGGGTGGTTGAGGAGGTTTGGCTTCTCCACAGGCCGACACAGCGAATCCCATCACCATCACTGCCAACAAAGCACTCATTCTTCGACTCATCACACTCTTCATAAGTTCCTCACCATTATATTTTGGTTAATTTTTCCGAGTCTACAAGGACAGTCCATCCCTTGACTCCTTTTCTTTCATGCAAAGACGCTCTCCCCTTCGCTCAACTGGCCAAATTTAAGCCCCTATGGCCCCTCCATTTAAGGATAGCCCGCGGTCAATTTCATAAGGCGTACTGGCCCGATTGGCAATCCATACCCTTTCCAACGATAACGGTGAGGAGTAGCGTGGGATTGGTCGCGTAGAATCGATTTCGAGAGTTGCTACTCGAGACGACCCATCCAGATAATACGTTTTTCCTTAGGAGAGCCCAGTAGCACCGTTTCAACCCTTACACAACCCCCATAACAGGAAGGAATATTGTAGGAAAAAGGTCGGTGACTTCTAGCATATGGGCCTTCGACCTGTCAATAAAGAGGAGGTTTTAAGCTCAAAATCCTTTGGTATCATTTTTTTTGAAAATTCCGACTTCGACTTGCTGGTCATGGCAGACAAGAACAAATTCTTTTTTGTTTAAAATATTGGAATGGCTGGGACTTTTTGAAATACCTTATTTTTCTTCTAACGACCCTCGTCATACCCTTCATCTTGGTACGACCCGAATCAAGGAAACACCAAAAATGCGAATCCGAAAGAACCAATGAGGAACGAATTCTACACCGAGAAACCGGGGGAATTGGAAAGGAGAGGAGTTGGAGGGGGGGAGGGGAGAGTTACGTTTCCCATGCCAAAACAATCAGGAAAAACCAGGGGACAAACCCAGTACCGATCGCGCTATTTCTTTCCCTCTTCTTTTTTCTTTTGAACCCAGGATTCCCAAGACTGACCAAAAGCCGTGTCTTTCCCGGAAAAAATAATGGCCGCGATATCTGCAAATTGAATAGTCATTTGGCCAGGTTTGTCAGTGGGAAAGAGCTCTAGTTCGGCACGAGTACCATTGTTCGTCCGACCAAACACATACCCGACTATGGATTCTCCGGATTTGAGTTCAATGGTCACGTCTCCTCGATAATCGAAGGCTTGATCCACCACCAAAGACAACTCTTCGGCGGAAGCTGGCCGAAAGACCGATCCTTGCAGATTGTCTTCCTGCTTTTGGGAATGCTGATCCTGTGACATGATGGGGAAAATCAGAAACACAAAATGGTGAAAGAGTAGGTCACCTACGTCGTGTTGGGGAAAAGTGTGGCTTTGACCGTTCCAGCAAACCCGGACCAGGAACTAAATGTATCTTCAACCGCAGTGGCCTCGTACCCGCAATGGACCATGCAATCCTTGCATTTTTCATTGCGTCCGGTCCCGTAGTTATCCCAGTCCGTCTCGTTAAGCAAGGTCGCAAAATCTGATACATAGCCGTCTTGTAATAAATAACACGGCTTTTGCCATCCAAACACATTGTAAGTGGGATTACCCCATGGCGTGCACTGATAGTCTCGCTTCCCCATTAAAAATTCCAAGAACAGGGGGGATTGATTGAACTGCCAACTCCGTTTTCGATTGGTGAGAAGCTTTGAGAATAAATCGTGAGTTCGCTCACGCTTCAGAAAGCTATGTTGATCAGGCGCCTTATCGTAACTATAGCCTGGGGAGATCATCATGCCTTCCACACCAAGATCCATCATTTCATCAAAAAAGGCTCGCACGCGTTGAGGGTTCGCATCGTTAAACAGGGTCGTGTTGGTGGTCACGCGAAATCCTTTTTTGAGAGCGGTTTTGATGGCTTTCACCGCGACTTCATACACCCCATCTCGACACACAGCAAGATCATGTTCATCCCGAAGTCCGTCCATATGGATGCTGAACGTCAGATACTTGGAAGGCTGATATTCTCCAATTTTTCGCTCAAGCAGAATGGCATTCGTGCACAGATAGACGTACTTTTTTCGTTTAACCAATCCATGCACAATCTCCGACATCTCGGGATGAATAAGGGGCTCCCCTCCAGGGATACTGACAATTGGAGCACCACATTCATCTGCCGCGGCCCAACATTGTTCTGGCGTGAGCCGTCGATCCAATACATGATCGGGGTATTGGATTTTGCCACACCCGGCACAAGCCAAATTGCAGCGAAATATCGGCTCCAGCATCAACACCAACGGGTATCGTTTCACTCTCTTGAGCTTTTGAGCGATGACGTAACTGGAAACCGTCCACATTTGGGATATCGGTACAGCCATTTAACTCTCCTCAGAAATGTATCGGGCAGACAATTATTCAAAAAACATTGACAACACTACGGGATCTTAACACTCGGACAGAAAGGAGTCCATTTGAACTCTGCAGGAACAGGAAGATGAAAAATCAGCTATTTCGCACATGGAACCCCAACGCTCACACCTTACCTCAACCAAGGTGGTTGGAGGCGCCGAGCGGGTTCGAACCGCTGAATCGCAGTTTTGCAGACTGCTCCCTTAGCCACTTGGGTACGGCGCCACAGTCGGCATTATAACGACGCCCCTAAGCCCTGACAAGGATGCTAATGAAGGACGAACACCCTCGACTCATGTCCGTACTATCGCTATCCTTTGGGTAAAACAGGAAGTTCTCGACTGGACCCTGAGGGAGACAAGGCCTCCTCAAAATCAGGCAAAGAGGCGAGAGAGGCCGACGTTTCCTCATCTGTTTCCAAGGCCATGCGTTCAACTTCTTCTACCAACAAATCTACAAGCTCTTCAGAGGGAACCTTTTTGACAAGCTTTCCCTTTTTAAACAAAATGCCCATCCCTTGTCCACCGGCAATCCCTATATCGGCTTCCTTGCCTTCCCCTATGCCATTGACCACGCATCCTAAAACAGAAACATTGAGAGGCTTGGTGATATGCCCCAATCGTTGCTCTATCTCATTGGCCATTCGTACCACATCAATTTCCACTCGCCCGCACGTTGGACAGGCAATGACGTTCACCCCGCGATGCCGCAATTCCAGCGATTTGAGAATCTCAAAACCCACTTTCACTTCTTCCACCGGATCGGCAGCCAGTGATACTCTCAACGTATCGCCTATTCCTTGAGAAAGCAGCCATCCCAGACCAACGGAGGATTTGACGGCTCCAGTCGTGGCGGTCCCAGCCTCTGTTATCCCGATATGGAGAGGGTAATCCGATTGATGAGAAAACAGCCAATACGCATCGACGGCCATATGCACGTCAGAGGCCTTTAGCGAGACTTTCATATTCGTGAACCCGGCATCCTCAATCGCATGGACGGCATTGAGGGCCGACTCGGCTAAGGCTTCGGCAGTTGGGTAGCCATATTTTTCGAGGAGTGGACGTTCAAGAGATCCACCGTTGACGCCCACACGAAGAGGAATTCCATTGTCGGTCACCGCCTGTAGCACTTCGGCCATCTTCCACCAGGGCCCAATATTCCCAGGATTGATTCTCACGCAATCCACGACTTTCGCAGCAGCTAGAGCCAGTCGATGGTCAAAGTGAATATCGGCAATGAGCGGAATGGAGATTTGTGATTTTATCGAGGATAAGGCATTGGCCGCCTCATTATCAGGAACGGCCACCCGAACCAATTCGCAACCAGCTTGTTCGAGCTGGTGGATCTGCTCCACCGTCGCTTTCACATCGCGGGGGTGAGGGATCGTCATGGATTGAACCGAGACGGGTGCCCCACCACCAATTTTGACTGAACCGATTTGGATGGACTTGGTCTGACGCCGTGTGATGTGCATGTGGGACGCCGCGTTAAGACAGTGAGGTCAGTACGGGTTGGGTCGAGAC
>JADFRB010000116.1 GCA_022561525.1 Nitrospinota bacterium | reverse complement strand
AGATATTACCAAGGCGCTCGCTTCAGGAGCCTCTGCGGTCATGATTGGGTCGTTGTTTGCCGGGACAGAAGAATCTCCCGGCGAAACCGTTCTCTATCAAGGTCGAACCTACAAGGAATATCGTGGAATGGGATCCCTGGGCGCACTCGAACGAGGGGGACGGGATCGATACCAACAAGAAGGCCAAGCTCCAGGGAAACTTGTTCCTGAAGGAATTGAAGGGAGGGTGCCATTTAAAGGGTCTTTGTCGAATGTGGTCTATCAGTTGGTTGGTGGCTTGAAGTCCGGCATGGGATATTGTGGATGCCGATCTCTTTCCGAATTGCAACAAAAGGCCCAGTTTATTCGATTAACGCAAGCCGGATTACGGGAAGGCCATGTCCATGATGTCGTCATCACTAAGGAAGCTCCCAACTACAGGGCCGATGTTGAATAAAGAGCGTCATCCGTAAAACGTGAACCGTTTTGGGTAAAGGAGGACGATTTTTTCCTTTCTTACGGATCACGCATCACGGCTTCGCATTACGGTTGTTCCAATCTTTGGTGTGTCCTTCATGCGCAGGACTCCACAACATTGTAAATGTGCAGACCATCCATGGCGTCCTGTCACGATACGATTGTTATTCTTGATTTTGGGTCTCAGTACACCCAATTAATTGCGCGTCGTATTCGCGAAACCCGCGTTCATTCTGTCATTCTTCCTGTCTCAGCATCTCTTCACATGATTCGTGAGCATCGACCGAAAGGGATTATTCTTTCCGGTGGACCGGCGAGTGTCACAAGTGTCGGACGACCACGTTGGGCCAAGGAGATTTTGCAAGAAGACGTGCCCATCCTTGGGATTTGCTATGGCATGCAGTTGGTGGCGCATTACATGGGAGGGAAAGTCGGGCAGGCCAAACGGCGAGAGTTCGGACGGGCGGAGTTGCAGATTCTTGATGGCTCGGACCTGTTCAAGGGACTCGAAAAAAAAGGGGCATTCTCGGTGTGGATGTCGCACGGAGACTGGATAGAAAAGTTGCCTACAGGGTTTATACCAATTGCCAGGACGGAAAACTCTCCCATCGCGGCCATGAAGTCGGCCAATCATCAACATCGCTTCTTCTGTCTGCAATTTCATCCGGAAGTCGCCCACACGGTTCACGGGAAACACATTCTGAAGAATTTTGTGCAGGGAATCTGTGGCGCCAAGGCCACCTGGACGATGGGGTCTTTTCTAAAAAATTCAATTGCCGATATTCGTCACCAAGTTGGTCGAGACAAGGTGATCTGTGGGTTGAGTGGGGGAGTGGATAGCATGGTGGCTGCGGCGATGACTCATCGAGCCATTGGAAAACAGTTGACATGTGTGTTCATTGATAATGGCGTGATGCGAAAGGATGAAGTCAAGCAACTCAGAAAGGTATTTGGTTCGCAACATTTTCAGTATCGAATGGTCGATGCGTCGGCACGATTTTTGAAGGCGTTAGGTCGAACCAGCGACCCTGAAAAAAAACGAAAAATCATTGGCCGACAATTTATTGAAGTCTTTGATCACGAAGCCAAAAAGATTGGGAAGGTTCGCTATCTTGTTCAAGGCACCTTATATCCCGACGTCATTGAAAGCGTTAGTCAGATAGGCCCGTCTGCCACAATTAAAACGCATCATAATGTGGGGGGCTTGCCAGCAAAAATGAAATTGAAGCTGATCGAACCGCTTCGAGAGCTCTTTAAAGATGAAGTGCGAGGGCTGGGAAAGGAATTAGGGTTGCCCGATGACCTGGTTCTTCGGCATCCCTTCCCTGGGCCTGGGTTAGCGATTCGGGTGTTGGGCGCTGTGACTCCTGAGCGATTGGCAATCCTTCGTGACGCGGATGTCATTTTTATTGACGCGTTACAAACACATGGGCTGTACCGTAAAACGTGGCAAGCCTTTGCCGTCTTGTTGCCCATTCGAACCGTTGGCGTGATGGGTGACCGACGAACGTATGAACATGTCATCGGTTTGAGAGCTGTGACAAGTGTTGATGGGATGACTGCTGATTGGGCTCAATTGCCACATGAATTTTTAGGTAAAGTTTCCAATCGGATCATCAACGAAGTGAAAGGCGTCAATCGAGTCGTCTACGATATTAGTTCGAAACCACCGAGCACGATCGAATGGGAATGACCAAAACACCAGACACACACGTTCGACTTCAAAAAGTCATTGCTGCGAGTGGGTTAAGTTCGAGACGAGCAGCGGAGACGTTGATTCGAGAGGGAAAGGTGACGGTAAATGGCGAGGTCGTGCGCCTGCTTGGAACCTGTATCAATCCTGTCGCTGATCACGTCAAGGTCGATGGTACCCATATTGAAACTGCCGAGCCAGAGGTTTTTGTCTTGCTCAATAAGCCACCAGGTTGTGTCACAACCATGAACGATCCTTTTGGCCGAGGCACCGTTGCCGATCTATTGGGTCGTGTGAAAGTACGAGTCTTTCCAGTCGGACGCCTGGATTTTGATGCTGAAGGTCTTTTACTCCTCACGAATAATGGCTATATTGCTCAAGCCTGCCTCCATCCTCGCTATCATGTACCCAAAACCTATGTGATCAAAGTGTCGGGTGTGTTCTCGGATGAAGAAATTAACATGCTGAAAGAAGGGGTGATGCTGGAGGATGGGGTGACTTTGCCGGCAGATGTGAAAAAATATGGAAAAGCCAAGTCTAATTCTTGGTTAGAAATCACTATTCGCGAGGGGAAAAAACACCAAATTAAACGGATGATCGAAGCTTGCGGACATCGGGTGATGCGAATCAAGCGTACTCGCTTCGGCCCACTCCAATTAGGTGATATCGCGCCTGGCACCTTTCGCTATGCTTCAGATGCCGAAGCCAATGCCCTGCGGGCGATTCTTCATCGATCCACGACAGGGGGAAAACCTCGTTCCCCACGTCCCAAGCCATACTTGAAAAATCGGGTTAACCCTGTCGATATTTCCTCCTCTAACCTTCGACGAAAGCCGTTGAGAAAAACTTTCCCAGGTGATGCGGCGAAGCCGAGATTGACTTCTGCGAAACAACCAACTGGTACACGAGAAGATGGTCGATTGGGTGTATCAAAAAGGCCTTCGAGCCCTCGGACAGCTTCTAGAAATGCTCAACCAGCCCAAGGAAATTATAGACCCTCGGCCTCTTCAAACAGGCCATCAAACTTTAGAAGGGCTTCGAACAAACCTCAAACTGCCAGAGGAAGTGATAGACGTTCGGACTTCCCCAAAAGAGCATCGAATCGAGGAGGAGATTCCGCCAAAATTCGAAAGACTCAGGGGAATGTTACACGCCTGACCCTTCAGAAAAAACCGTTGAGACCGGGAGTAGCTTCAAGGAAGGCGCAACCGGCCAAAGGAAATGCCAAAAGAATTGATAGCCGCTCGGGTTTACCCAAAAGACCATTCAACCAACGAGGGGATTCCACCAAAGCCCCAAGAACCTCGGGGAACGCAAAACGTTCAAGTTTCTCGAAAAGACCGTCGAGTCCGCGAGAGGCTTTTGCGAAATTTCAAACAGCGAAGGGACGTGCCAGGCCGTCCACTTTTCCCGAAAGATCGTCGAAGTCAAGAGTGGCTTCTGCCAAAGGTCATGCACCTAAGAGTGCGGGTGGCCGATCCACCTTCTCGAAAAGAGGATCGGCTCCAATAAGAAAAACGGCACCCAAACAGCGAGCACCAAAAAGATAGAGGACGAGAGTGACACGAACACATACTTGTGGTGAATTAACCCGAACACATGTTGGCCACACTGTGACGCTCATGGGCTGGGTCCATGGTCGTCGCGACCATGGAGGAGTGTTATTTATTGATGTGCGGGATCGCTATGGCGTAACCCAACTCGTGTTTGATGTCGAGAAAGAGGCATCCATTCACAGTCAGGCAAATGATTTACGAAACGAGTATGTCATCGCTGCAACCGGGCAGGTCAGAATTCGTCCTGAAGAATCCCTGAATCCTCAATTGGCAACCGGGGAAATGGAAATTGAAGTCTCCACGCTGACCGTTCTCAATCAGTCCAAAACGCCACCCTTCCTCATTGAAGACGATGTTGATGCGACAGAATCTATCCGCCTTAAATATCGCTATCTCGACCTGCGACGTCCAAGGATGCAGCAATTGCTTCAGCTTCGTCATGATGTGACCTACCACGTGCGTCAACATCTTCATCAACGCGGGTTTCTTGAAGTGGAGACTCCCATTCTTACCAAAAGTACGCCGGAAGGCGCACGGGACTACCTGGTTCCGAGTCGCGTCAATCCCGGAGAGTTTTTCGCGCTTCCACAATCGCCGCAATTGTTCAAGCAAATCCTCATGGTTGGTGGGACCGATCGATATTTTCAAATTGCGCGCTGCTTTCGGGACGAAGACCTCCGCCTCGATCGACAACCAGAGTTTACGCAAATTGATATAGAAATGTCGTTTGTACAGCAGGATGATATTTTAGCGTTGGGCGAAGAGCTCATTGCGACAGTGTGCAAGGAAGCCGCGGGCATTACTTTGCCGACTCCATTCCCGCGCTTGACCTATCAAGAAGCCTTGGACCGTTATGGAACGGATAAACCCGATCGGCGATTTGATCTTGAACTTCGAAATTTAAATGAAGTGGCCAGGCACGTGGAGTTCAAAGTTTTTCGCAATACCGTTGAATCCGGTGGGTTGGTAGGGGGCTTAGTCGTGAAAGGAGGCGGGCAAATTACTCGAAACCAAATCGATCGCTTGATTGATGTGGCCAAAGGTTTTGGGGCAAAAGGGTTAGCCTGGGTCAAAATTACCGAGGGGTGGAAGCTCGATTCCGCCATTGCCAAATTCCTCAAGGCCGAACCGTTTCAACACGCGCTTCCCGATGCCGAACCGGGTGATCTCATGCTATTTATCGCTGACAAACCCGCCGTGACCTATGACGTGTTAGGTCGACTCAGGTTACATCTTGGCGAAGAATTGAAGTTGGTGGATCGTGAACGATGGGAACCGTTGTGGATCACGGACTTTCCTTTGCTGGAATATGACGAAGGTGAGCGTCGATACGTGGCACTCCATCATCCGTTCACCGGACCATGTGCCGAAGACCTTCCCCAATTAGAGACCAACCCCCTCGACGTTCGTGCCCAGGCCTATGACATGGTGCTGAATGGATTCGAAATAGGTGGGGGAAGTATTCGTATTTATCAACGCGAGGTGCAGCAAAAAATGTTTGATCTCTTGGGTATCACAAAAGATGCGGCTCAAGAAAAGTTTGGGTTCCTGCTCGACGCGCTGGATTACGGCGCCCCACCCCATGGCGGCATTGCGTTTGGATTGGATCGATTGCTCATGCTCCTTGGTAAAACCGAATCCATCCGCGATGTCATACCCTTCCCCAAAACCCAAAAAGCCCAGTGCATGATGACCGAAGCGCCATCAGCCGTGAGCCAGGCACAACTCAAAGACCTTCGAATAAAGCTTGATTTGGACCTGTAAGTCCTGATCTCTAGATCCCAGCTCTGCCCTTTTCGGTATTTTTGGGGCTGCGTTCTCTAGGAGCCTGTCCCAGATTAGACGAATCGACTGCGGATGCGCTGGATTTGGCCAGATCTTCCGATCCTTTTCGTTAAATAGCCACCACTATTCGGCCTCAAACGATCGAAACATCTGACTCAAACCAGCACAACCTCGTGACGATCGCTAATCTCGGACAGGCTCCTAGGAATTACGCGATGTGGTAGGGAGAAAAGGATTGCGAATAATCATCCCACGGATATTGTGGCCATGGTGGAGGTCTTCGGAGTAAAGAGTTATGCAATTTGCTTGGAGTGCCGCAGCAATAATGAGACAATCGTAGAAGGAATATTGAGTGTCACTCTGGAGTTCTAAAGCCAGTCGATACAGCTCCGCGCTGGGATATACCGCACACAACGGCAGAAGAACAGTATCAAGAAACTGATAGGCATCTGATGAAGTGAGTGGTTTGGAAAATTTTGTCGTGGCGACATTGAGAAATTCCTGGATCACTTGGGTGCTAATGATACCTTGATGGGTTTCGAGGGCATGTTCCAGTACCTCTTGCGATCGGCGAGTTTTTCGGGATGTGTGGCGATCAAATGAGTAGATAAGAATATTCGTGTCCAGAAAATATTTATCGTTCATTCATCTCATCCCGTGAAAAATATTTCCCAGGTCTCACGTAACTCAGTTTTTTCATCGTCGAACGATAGCGAGTTCCCACACCCTCCTGGTTCACATAACTCTGGAGCCATTGTCGAAAAGCATCATTTAATGTGGCTCCCATTTTTTGTGCCCTATTTCTGGCTTTTTTGATCAAAGCTTCATCTGCACTGAACGTGATGTTTTTCATCTTGCCTCCTTTAATAACACTGTAGCAGTGTACACTGGATTCGTGCTTAGTTCAAATTTTCGAGAATCTTTATTGTCTGTCCAAGAAAAACTCGGATCAATACTTCTGAAGCCTGTTCACTATTGGTGGGCATGACCGAAAGACGGCGACAAAAGGCAAGTGAAGCCCATTTGGGATGTGAGGGGCGCACGGATAATGCAATAAGGGCACCTCTAAAAACCAGGCATTTTGGTGAGGGCAAGGAAGCCGCGCGCGGAAAAACTGGAG
>JADFRB010000115.1 GCA_022561525.1 Nitrospinota bacterium | reverse complement strand
AGTCCTCGCGCCTTGCCAGACAGGCGTCTCAGCACCCAAATAGGGGAAGTTATTCTTGCGCGAACCCTAAGAGTACGCTCCGCGCGTCAAAATGGCTGCGGCCTTGCTGGATAGACCCTTCGGAAAGACTCAGGGCATGCTTTTTTGAACATTCCCTCCCCTTGACAATGCGTGGCTCATCTGGAGCCTTTATTCGCTGTTGGAGTGAAATATTCGACTGGCCCCTTCACTCCCCCTCGGAAGAGAAGAATATTAACCGATATGACGATGCCGTTGTACCAAGGTCTGGAAGACATTCGCTGTTCGAGTCGAGAGTTTCTTTTTTCCTGACCCGGTTTCCTCATCCAAAAAAGCCTGCAAGTCGTCAAAGGTATCGATATCGTATTCGGGTTCTAGCAGACTCATGGCAAGCCCCAACTTTTCAGCTTGAGCTTGGCTTTGAGTCAGTACGCGATCGGTGGACCAAGCTATATTGGCAAACAGTTCAGGGTTGGGGGTTGTCATCCCCACCAAATAGTACCCTCCGTCTTTGGTTGGGCCAAACACCACGTCCTTCGATTGCAACATGTCTTTAGCCTGTTTGTATATGTGGCCGGAAAGATTGGGAATATCTGCTCCAACCAACACGGCATACTTGTAACCACGATTGAGGATGGTGGTGAGGGCATGATCCATCCGTTGTCCTAAATCTTCACCAACTTGCTCGATTAATTGAAGTCGATGCCGGGCGGCTAGGGTTTGAAAGAAGGGATGGTCTATGCTGGGCGCGCACGCTAAATAAATATCGAACCCTCGAAGGGACCTGGTGTGTTCAACCGCATCCATGATCATGCTGCCATGCAGGCTGGCCGCTTCGTCCTGGGTGAGTGGTGGACACAAGCGTGTTTTGACTTGGCCGGGGATGGGCGCCTTGGCAAAAATAATGATCGCGCCTTCAGCAGGTCCTGGTGACGGACCCATTTTTTTTGTGTGGCCGTGCCGGCGAGACTGGGAGGGTTTACCTGATCGTAGCATACAATTGGCGAAGTGTTTGTGGACTGAGCCCCAACCAGTAGAGAAATCGAAGGGTCCACATATGCAAGATCGTTTGCAAGGCCCCGCGTTGTTCCCACCGTCGAAAGGAGGTGGTCACTTTGGTATGGAGCGTCGCCACTTTTCCAAGGCGTTTCAGCCGCTTCGTGAATTCGACATCTTCCATGAGCGGAATGTCGGCATACCCACCCATTTGCTGAAAAATTTCTCGTCGAACAAAAATGGCCTGATCGCCTGTGGCAATGCCTGACCAGCGTGAGCGAAGGTTCATCATGCGACTGATGATCCAGGCCCATCCTCGATCGTCTTCGAACTGTACGTCAAATCGACCCCCGACGCATTGGGGATTTTCCATGACGCGTTCAATCTCGGTTCGACTGTGAAGGGGCAATTGCGTGTCAGCATGCAGGAACAGCAGGATGTCTGATTGCGCTTCGGCAGCCCCGGCGTTCAGTTGTTGTGCCCGTCCGCGATCAGCAATGATGACTTTGGATTCGCGCTGGCTGAGTCCGGAGAGATGGTTTGTGGCCACGGATACGGTGTGATCCTGACTGCCCCCATCGACCACAATCACTTCGTTGAACTGTTGTTGTCGAAGGTACAGTAGCGTTCGAGGAAGGGCGCGTTCCTCATTGAGTGTCGGGATTATAATCGCGATGGATGCAGGCATTTGGAAAGCCGTGATGCGTGAAACGTGGTTCTTCTTTTCACGCTTGCGCGCCGGGCCTACTTCGCCGAAGTGGCTACGAAGGCTGAAAGCGCTACAGCGCGCAGGCACGAGATACGAGCGACGAGATACGATTCACTTAGGAGTGGACGGCTTTTTGGGATTCTGAAACATAAAAAAGACCACCATGGCGATGGTGCCCCAATAGATGACATATTTGTGCCAGAACAATACTTCCCCCAGTTGAAAAAATCCGAGCGCACAGACCAATGAAAAGGCGATGATGAGATACCGCACCCTGGGGATCTTCACCGAGGAATGCGCCCACAGCGCCAAACCGACAAAATATAGAATCATGGGGAAGGACGTGATTTCCGCGCCCGTACTGACAGAAAGAAACACTTGAATAAATCCGATGAAGACCATGACCGAGCCCACTATCTTCATGGAAACTTTCATCTGGAGCGCTTCGTGGGTTTCTGGATCCAGTTCGGATTCTGGCGTAGGCGGTCCTACGTGCACGCCGGGAATTTGCCGTGTTGGGGTTTCGGGCGGCGTGTCGGTCTCGACCTCATGTTTAGGTTCTTCTGCCATGGTCACCATTTAAAGTGTTTGCTCAGCGTCAAGCCCTGCTGATGGTAATTGGACCCGATGGCTGAACCGTAGATTGTATCCGGAGTATCCAGCATTTTTTCGTACATGACTTTGAAAAATGTTTGGCCGTCGTGAATAAGAAATGGCACATCATGGGGTCGTACCTCAAGCACGACTTGCGTGCCGTTTCGAGGAGATGAGCCGGCTCCAAAACCCGGATCGAAAAATCCGGCGTAATGCGTCCTGAGTTCTCCACAGGCGGCTTCGTAGGCCACCATCTCCGCAGCATAGCCTGCCGGGACCGTAATACGTTCCTTGGAAGCCAGAATATAAAATTCTTCAGGTTCAAGAAGCAAGGTATTATTTGCATGCCGATAGAGAGGTTCCCAATAGTCGAAAGCCGAATAGTATCCTAATTTGGCAAGATCAATGATGTGACTGTTTTTCTTGGCGCGGTAGCCGACGATGTCATGTTGCGTATCCTCGCCCTTCAGATCGATCCGCAAAAAGAGGCCCTGGTCTACTCGTACCTCGCCCGCAGCCACAGGCCGGCCACCGGTCGCGTGGTCTTCATTATGATGGAGTAAACGAGCCGATCGATGTAGAGCTTTGAGTTGGGAGTCGGAGACAGTCGGTCGTCCGGCGATCAGTCGAAGTTGGTTTAATGACAGCCCTGTTTGCACACGAATGGTAAATGATCTCGGCACAATTTCGAGATACAATGGACCATGGTAGCCTTGACGAATCTCGTCGAAGCCAACGTTGAGGTCGGTGATGACCCGCGTGAAGATATCCAGCCGTCCGGTTGAACTTTTAGGGTTGGCTCGTCCACGAATAGTTGGGGGAAGCGCGAGATTCTCTTGAAGCGGAACCAGATAGACATGCCCTTTTTCGAGGATGGCTCCCTTGGTGAGATCCATTTCATACATCACTAATTCCGACTGATAGAGATCCGATATGTTCAAGTGCGTGCTAATTTCTGAACGTTCGGGCAGAAAGCTACTGAGCAATCGATAGGCATGGTTTCCCAGACGCAGGTCCAGACTGGCCGGTTGTATCTGCCAATCGCCAATCGGGGAATCGGCATAGATCGCGCCTTCCTGAATCAATTGCTTCAGGTGCTTATCAGGAAGAATTCCGTGTTTTCGAGGAGCGGCCATGATTAGTCTTCCAAGGCTCCGCTGCAGAGTCCACCGATAGATGATGCTCCGACCATGGGAAGTTCACGGGTTCGGCTTTGATCAGGCTGCGGATAATGGTAGGTCTTGTTCTCATAGTTTTTCAATACCGCACCGTTTTCGTCCAAGTTCAGCAGGTATTCATTAGGAAGAAGGGGAATTTTTCCTCCACCACCTGGGGCATCGATGACAAAATGCGGGACCGCCATGCCGCTCGTGTGCCCTTGCAAGGCTTGGATAATTTTCAACCCCATTTCCACGGTCGTGCGAAAATGGTTCGTGCCTTTCGTGAGGTCAGCCATATACAGATAATAGGGCTTTATGCGCGCTAGCAGGAGCTGGTGCATCAATTGTTTCATGATCTCCGGGTCGTCGTTGACACCCTTTAGTAACACGGTTTGTGCGCCCAGTGGAATGCCGGCATCGGCAAGCCGTCCGCACGCTTCTTTGACTTCAGGGGTGAGTTCATCCGGATGATTGAAATGCAGGTTCATGTAAATGGGATGGTACTGTTTGATGATGTCACATAATTCCGGGGTAATGCGTTGCGGCAATGTCCCAGGAACGCGAGTCCCAAACCGGATGAGTTCCAGGTGAGGAATCGTGCGAAGGGCTTTGAGAATGCGTTCGATCAAATGATCTGGCAATAACAGCGGATCGCCCCCGGATAAAATAACATCCCGTACCTCAGTATGTTCGCGAAGGTAGGCAATGGCTTGGTCCAATTCGCCTTTCTTGAGAAATCCCGGTTTTCCCACCAGCCGTTTGCGTGTACAAAATCGGCAATAGATGGGACATTGGTTTGTCACCATGAGGAGGACACGGTCAGGATACCGATGGACGAGATGTGGCACCGGGCTGTCCGTATCTTCTTCCAATGGATCGTCCGGTGCACCGAAGTCCTCCATTTCAATGGCCTCTGGGACGACCTGTTTCCAAATGGCATCGCCTTTTTCTTTTATGGTCGCAAGAACCGTGGGGGTAATGCGCATGGGATAGGCTCCCACGACGTCTTCGATCTCCTTCGGGTCCACACCGAGATGCCTTGCCAAATCTTTGGGTTTAGTAATGCTCTCCGCTAGAACTTGTTTCCAATCATCCATATAGAACTCCTTGCAGATAAACAATGTTGTAGAGAATGCCTCACGGGACTTCAATGGGCTTGGCCATGAGGTGTATCATACGTGAAACAAAAAATCCCCTCTCTGGGACTTCATGTGGTTCCTGGATGCGAGTCCAAATGATCCAAAATATCGCTCGTTTCCGTGAAGACCGATTCTCCATCCACGAGAACAGGAACGTAATATTGACCGGACACCTCGTGGACTTGTGTACGAAATGGTCGAACATCCGAGACAATCACACTCTCATATTCCAGATCAAGCTCTGAGAGTTTGTCCCGAACGACCGCGCATTCTGGACACCATTCGGTGTGATACAGGGTCATGCCTGAGGACTCACAATATTCCCACTTTGCTGAGCAGGTATTGGGCTGTTGAACAAACCGTTTCCTTTGAGCTGTTTCCTGATGCGTAACGCGTAATCCGTGATCCGAAAAACAAAGGTTTTTTTACATTACGCATAACGCATGACGGTTTTCCCAACATCTGACGAGATTACATTTCCTCAGCAATCGCACAGGGTGCTAAAATGGCCTCCCGCATGCCGTGAATGACCTTCTTGTCCTTGGGGCACACGGTCGCGAGGATCCCTCCTAAACGGGCTTCGTCGCCAGAGACAAAATAATAAGGCGACAGCCGAACCCGACCCTGCATCAGGACCATCTCTTGAGTCCGTTCTTCCATATAGGTCACGTCATACTGACGGCCCTTATGAAACTCTTGCAGGATATGAGGGGATGTCTCGAATGAGTCAAGCCCACGATCCAAAGCCGCGGACCATTCGGTTTGCGGAATATCATGGCCAATGACTACGCCACGACTGCCCCAGGCGAGTTCTGAAAAGCCCGACGGTTTAATGACGAACTGCCGTTGTCGTTGCGTGGCTTGAGCCAATTGGTGCCAATTCGAGACCGCTGAGCCTTCCATCAATAAATTGGGAATGATGGCAGAGGGTGGAATCGGTCGTGGATCTAAAATCCAAGTTTTGGGCATGAGTTGATGAAGCACGTCAAATGTCTGGAGCCCAAAGGCCTTGGTCCAAAATGGCTCCAACATTGGATGGTGCAGCAACGCAAATGCCAATTTTTCTTCCATCCACGGCTTATAAGGAGGAGTGATCTCCACTCGGTCTTTTTTCGCGCTGTACATGACGAGTTCTGATTTGGGAATGTTTTTGAGGTCGAACAATTCATAGAAGCGATAAATGAGCGAGACAGCTTTCTCTCCCGAAGGGGTCATGATGAACAAGGACTCTTCGGTGAACCGCATGTCACGGGGATGCACGCAATAGGCCTCCGTCCCTTGTTCCTTTAAATGGGAAGCTAGCCATGCCATTTCAGCCCGATAGTCTTTGGCCTCGTCAGACACGATGATGGCCACACACCCGGACGAGTTCCCCAAGCGGGCCTGGAGCATCGACGCAAATCCGTCAAGCATCCCCTTCGCTCCTCCGATAACGTCGTCCCCAAAGGTCGCATAGGCACCGGACAAGATCGCCGTCGACCCAATTCCTCCGGGGACCGAGTCGAGTTCGGTCATCACCATCCCATGATCGGTAGGAATAATATCGGGTCGAATGACATCGGGCAGGAAATCCCGAAATCGTTTCATTCGGCCATATTCAAGAAGAGCCGGAGGTTTGCCCTGGTCTAAATATTCATGAACCCAAGCGGGCTGCGTGCCTTTGACACTGTCCAGGTAGAGTTGATTCAGCGCCCGATAAAATCGTAATAAATGAGCGCCAAGGGACTCGAAAAATTTTACGTCTTTCCGTTCAAGGAAAAAAGGCGTTGGAGAGATGCGCCATTGAGGATTCTGAGAACTCTCAAACACGTTGGCTGTGATCAAGGTAGCTGACACGGAAGCGCATCGATGCTGTGTCGTGACGAACGATTCGGGAGGGATGAGGTCTGTGGCAGTGTGAAGGGCAGTGGGTAATGTCACGTTAACCATTGAGCCTTCGGCCGTAGGATGTGCAATGATGGGATCGGTAAGGTCGTGGTCTTTTGAAGTCAACGC
>JADFRB010000114.1 GCA_022561525.1 Nitrospinota bacterium | reverse complement strand
TCTCCTGGGATCGAAGGCGATTCCTTTCGAAGAGAATTCGGGATTGCGCAAGATGAATGTCTGATTGGAAGTGTGTGCTTTTTACGGAGCTACAAAGGGCTGGATTATTTTCTTGAAGCGGCTGCGATTCTTGTGTGTCAAGCGCCACAGTGTCGGTTTGTAATTGTTGGGCATGGCCCGGAACAACAGCAAGTCAGGGCAAAAATCACTCAACTTGGATTGCAAGATCGAGTGGTGATGACAGGGTATCGGCAGGATGTACCGGAGGTGATGGCGGCTCTTGATGTGTTTGTCGTTTCTTCAACAGCCGGTGAAACGCTGACGCAAACGATTCCTCAGGCCTTGGCTATGGAAACACCAGTTGTTGCCACGAATATTGGAGGCATCCCGGATATCATTCATCATGGGGAAACCGGTTTTTTGGTGCCTCCAGGAAATTCGCAAGAGCTTGCCGATCATATTTTGAAAATCGTTCAGGATCCGGAGCGAGGCGCCACAATGGCTCGAGATGGTCGAAAACTTGTCCTGAATTCGTTTAGTTCTCAAAGTACGGTGACCAAAAATGAAACACTCTATCAGGACCTTCTTGGCGAGGTCACTCATGCATGAACAGCCTGATGACAGGATGACCTCATGAAAGTAAGCGGGTTTACATTTATTCGTAATGCAGTTCAGTACGATTTCCCAATTGTTGAAGCCATTACCTCGGTCTTGCCTATTGTTGATGAGTTTGTCGTCAACGTTGGACGATCGGAAGATGATACCCTGAATGTCATTCAATCGATCGGGTCAGACAAGATTCGAATCGTTGAGTCGGTGTGGGATGACAGTCTGCGAAAGGACGGGCGCATTTTTGGAATTCAGCAGGATGTGGCCTTGTCCCACTGCACGGGAGATTGGGCGTTGCTCGTTCAGGGAGATGAAGTTCTGCACGAAGACGATTATCCTATCATTCAGAAGGCACTTCG
The DNA here is from genome assembly GCA_022561525.1 of Nitrospinota bacterium. Lineage (GTDB taxonomy): Bacteria > Nitrospirota > Nitrospiria > Nitrospirales > UBA8639 > Nitronereus. Next base: position 5,644 of record JADFRB010000114.1, on the reverse strand, counting down.
CACGCACCATGACAATCCCGAAGTATTGGGACTCGTGTTTCGTATGGTCCATTTTAAAGGCGATTACTGGAGTGTAGATCCTTGGATGTATCGTAAGGCAACGCGGATTGTTCGCAATCATCAGGGCATTCATTCCGCGACAGATGGTTGTGATTTCATAGGACCTGGTAAGCCGAGAATGCTCAAGCATGAACCGAATAGCCGCCTGATCAAGGCGCGAATGTTTCATTATGGCTGGGTAAAGACCCCAAAAGTGTTGTGTCAAAAATTGCAATACCAAATCAGTCGTCATGAAGGGGATAGGCTTTCCGGTGAAGAAATAGATCGGCAAGCGGCTCTACGTTCTGAATACCCAACATATGATATTTTAAAGGAATATCGGGAAAGCCATCCGAGTGTCATGCAAAGGAGAATCCAATGTGCAACACGGATTCGTCCTCGAAAAAACCGGTGGCTTAACCCTCAATTTTATTCAGCTATCTTAAGACATGGATTCCACGGGTAAATCTCTTTTATGAATGTCTCAGCCGTCGTTCTCACCAAAAATGAAGAGGGCAATATTGGACCCTGTCTCTCCACCCTCCAATGGGTAGACGAGATTATTGTAGTTGATTCACAGAGTACGGATAATACGGTTGCACATGCTAGAGCCTTGACCGGGCGGGTGTACGTCGAGCCTTGGCGAGGATTTGGTCCTCAAAAGAATTTTGGAATAGATCAAGCCAGCGGCAAGTGGATATTGATCATTGATGCCGATGAACGAGTAACGGAAGAGCTTCAAAAGGAAATACTTGCGGTCATCGCTCCTGTCAAGGGGAGAAGCGTTGTTGGTTTTAGAATTCCCAGGAGGAATTATTTTTATGGTAGTTGGATGAAAAATGGTGGGATGTTTCCAGATTATCAAATTCGGTTGTTTATGAAACATGTTGGACGTTACGATGATACTCTTCTTCACGAAAACCTGATCATCCAAGGAAATCTTGGGACACTTCAATCCCCATTAGATCATCATTCCATACCCTCAATTGCCCATCATGTCAGAAAAATGCAGCATTATACGTCCCTAGCCGCCATGGAAAAGCTCAAAAAGATCCAGAAAGTTTCAGGTTTGACTCTCATGAGTCATCATCTTGTCATCTTATTTAAAACGTTCATTCTGAAATCTGGATGGAAAGATGGTCTTCCTGGATTAGTTGCTGCTCTGTTTGCCGGAATGCATACCTTTGTGAAATATGCCAAGGCCTATGAAATGCTTGAGATTCACCCATGTCGTAGCCACTCTTCCCATGTTTCGGATCGATTGTGACATCTCGTCACAGACTTGCGGAATGGTAAATTTGGAGTCCCGCTCATACCAGGTTCTAGGCCGATCTTTTGGATGTCCTGAGTTTATGTACATGTGGTCTTTCTCGCAATATCCTAGAGATGATTCCAGAATAAGATGATAACGGCTGTTTCAATAATTATTGTCTAGATTCGATGGTTTGGAACAATTCATGCGGAAGATGACTTCAATTCCGAATCATTTGAGATTATGGATTCCCAAGATCCCGAACTCATACCAAGGGAATCTCTATTGTATTTTAGGCCCAGGCCTTGGAGATACGGTCAATGATTTTCGGATTCTCCACGAACTTCGAAAGTATTATTCCTTTGCGACGTTTATTACATATGTCGATCCGCGATGGAAGGAACTCTACGAACTCATTCCTGAAGTTGAGAAGTTGACTCTCCGGTTTTATGAGGAGGCTCCTTCCGGCCAATACTCTCCTTCGCGTCACAAGAAGCCGTATTATCGAACCTTTCATTCTCTGGTGCATGAGATATGTCAGGAGATCGAGTCGAAACCGGGCTATGTGGCTCTGGCAAGTTTTTGTTGCCCAGATCAGCTCGCGAAAAAAGAATCCAGTATATCCATGAAAGCCAGAGCTATTGGTCTCCCCATGAGCCGAGAGCAGCGTCGTCCTTTTTTGCCTTTTCCTGAAAGGTATGAAGCTGATGTACAACGAGTTCTACAATCGATAAGGGATGATTGCCGGGGAATATTGTGTTGTGGCTCCTCATACGTTTCCAGGAAAGATGTGGGTTGATGAATCATGGGAACATGTAATGACTGAATGTGTGGAAAAGATGTCGACCCCTGTTTTATTGATAGGACTTCCTGGGTACCCATCACTCTGTCAGGGTGTGGTTCAAGAGGCTCTTGGGTTACCCCTTCATATTGTTGCGGGTCTTATTTCGAAGGCCCGATGTTTTATTGGGCTTGATTCAGGCTTAACACATCTTGCGGCAAGTTATGATATTCCTATCATTACATTGAACCCTCAAGGGAAATTTCCCCCATTCCTTATTGAAGCACAGTCACCGATGCGATGGACGCACTTGACTCCTGGCATTTATGGTAGTCAGACGATCTCTTATGAATCAGTTCTCGCAATTGTGAAGAGGGCCATACAAGAGGGGATCCCTGAAGGTTGTCCTCTTTGTTCAGAAATACCCTATGTTTTGATTGGAAAGAATGATAAGAGACTGTTTCTGTGTCGATGTGGCCTTGTATTTCTAAGCCCTTCAATCACAAGGCATGGCCAGGCAACAATAGACAGGTCCAAGGAGATGATCTCCTTGCCTAGGCACGTCAGCGATCTTCGGGCATTTCAGGATTGGTTGAATCAACAACGAGAACAGGCGTTAGAGCGGGAAGGTGATGCCGATATCAGAGTTCATTTTGAGCATTGGAGGCTAACAGGTACTGATCCGGATACCTTTCTTTCCTGCGGGCCAGAGCAAGAAGTGTGGTGGACCTGGGACGCTGTGTATCAGGTGTTAGCGAAAAATGGATGGCATGTGATGGAGAGTCGAGGACAACCAGCATCTCGTGGTCAAGGGTTTTTGTATTCCTTTACTATTCGAGCAATTTCTATTGGGTGGGAAGATAACGATCCTGCTCTGCAAAGGCCTTGGGGCGCACGGTTGGTATGGTTTCGTCGCTCTCTTTGTGAGCGATGGCTTTGTTGGGAAAGTTTTGAGAGGAATAATGAACTTGAAGGCTTGGGCTGGATGCTTGTGAACGAGGGATTTGAACGAGACGGACGGGATATCTTGCGCTTCGTCGCGACGCTCGGGTTGCGGGGGCGAACCATTGGGAGAGTGATTCGTTCAGAGTTAAAAGCTCTGGCGGCTGGTTTTAGGAATTCCTCAAAAACCGTTGCGGAGGTCCCTTGAGGGAGAAGGTAGAGTTGTTTGAATCGTTACAGCCAATACATTCAAGAAATGACGAGTTGCCTCTATGCCTAAAAATGTCCTGTACGTTCATGGTATTGGAGAGATTGGGGGAGCCGAGAAGGATTTATTGTCGTATCTGTGCTTATTGGATCGAACTGAGTTTCTGCCTCATGTGGTGTGTCCCGGATCCGGAACCCTGATAGAGGAAGTGAAAAGATTACACGTTCCGGTTATGGCTCTGCAGTTGCCACCCTGGAGGAAATTGAAAAATAGATTCCAGGTTCCCTGGGCGGTGTGGAAATTAGTCAAGATTTTTCGTCAGTGGAATATTGATATCGTTCATGTCAATGACTACTGGTGGGCTCCCGTGGCGTATCTCGCTGCAAAGATTTGCCGAATCCCTGTGATTGTTCATATTCGGGCACAGATTGAACCGGTCCGCATTAAACAGTACTGGCTGGACAAACCTGACTATCTTTGTCCCGTCTCGAAAGATATTGAAAATGTAGTACTGTCCATGGCTGTGACGCCAAGTCACGTTCATGTGACCTATAGCGGCATTGATCTGGATCGTTTTTGTCATACAGAGGACCAACGTGAAATTCGTCGGCGATATGGTTTGAAAGATGGCCAGCCAATCATTGGGACTGTGGCCAATCTTTTTCCACATAAGGGATATGAGTATTTGCTCGAAGCGCTGGTTGAGATTAAGGATGCGATGCCAGATATTTGTTGCTTTATTGTTGGCAAGGGATCGGAAGCCTATCAACAAAAGCTCTTTCAACTAATTGAAAAAAGGCAGTTGATGGCAAATGTTGTGTTTGCCGGCTTTCAAAAAAATGTGCATGAATTCATCAATGTGTTTGATGTCTTTGTATTGCCATCTCTTATGGAGGGGTTTGGCATTGCTTTATTGGAGGCAATGGCCATGAGTAAGCCTATTGTAGCCTGTAGGGTAGGGGGAATTCCCGAGGTCATCATTGATGGCGTAACAGGCATTTTGGTGCCACCAAAAGATTCGAATGCATTAGCGAAGGCCCTAGTGGGGCTGTTACCTGATGAACAGGCCAAGCGACGTTTCGGGGAAGCTGCGAGAAAAGTGGTGGAAGAACGATTTTCACAAGAAATTGCGATGAAAAGGATTGAAAATCTCTACCGTGATCTTACAGGTTTGTAGAGGAATTCTGTTTGCGTAGCGAGTGATGCTGCAAAGTAGACAGAACGGAAAGGGCGGAAAGGACGACTACTTATTGGGGTTGATTGAGGGGGGTTAGTTGGGAAGAGGAGCGAAGCAGGTGCTCTGGAATGGACCCCTGTCCCATGGAATGTTCGTAGCGAACTCCCGATGAAGCTTCGGGGTAGGGGATGTGTAAAAAACTTCGCACATCCGCTTCTAGCCAATCTCGTAATCGCACGAGATCTTCAGCTGTGAGAGAATCTGTGTAGACATACGATGTATACTCTCCCGGTATTCCCTTATAATATTCTGCCGTTTCGTTATAGTTCACTTCTACGCTATGTAAGCGATCACCGGTTTTATGATAGGTATAGGTCCAGATCCGAGGGGATGTTTCTACGGCCTCGTCAAAATAGGGTGTTCCTGGATATGTGGTGATGACCGTGGTATCAAAGTCATTCGGCTGAACTAACCGCAGCCAGTCGCGTGTGTCTTTGATGGTTTGTTCTGTTTCCCCGGGGTGCCCAACGGACATGAGCGCCTTCACTTTGAGCCCATGTCGTCTGGCGTTTTCCATGCATCGAGTATTGTCCTCAAGGGTGGCTATCTTTTGGATATTGGTGAGAATCCGTTCAGCGCCTGATTCAAAGCCAATAAGCAGCCAACGAAATCCAGCTTGATACATGGCTTCGGCTTGTTCGTCCGTAAACCATTCAGCCTTGATGAAACCTCTAAGCCGGAACTCGACACCGAGGTTGTGCTGCGCTTGGGATATGAGCGTCATTAACTCAACCATTTTTGGATTGACGTTGAGTTCGTCATCGTAGAGCATGAATCCGCGTGTTCCATACTGTTCAAAAAGGTGGACCATTTCCTGAACCACATTTTCACTTGTCCGAGTCCGAATGCGTCTGAGGGATGGACTACTTCGCCCACCGCAAAATCCGCACCCAAATGGGCATCCCAATTGGGCAATCATGGAAAGAGCCGGGACGTCATCAATGGTGTAACGGTAGCTCTCCACATCCACTAAATGGCGAGCAGGAAATGGCAGGTCATTCAGAAGTGAGTTGGTTAAGAATATTTTGGATTGAGGATTATCTCCATCGACAATTTTTGGTGGGTGCTCGCCTAATGCGTTAAAAATCGCCGATTCACCATCCCCGGCGACCAAGACATCGTATTGTTGTTGGAGTTGTTGGAGGGCTTCGGTGGCCCTCCCTATGATCCCGCGTTTACATTTGT
>JADFRB010000113.1 GCA_022561525.1 Nitrospinota bacterium | reverse complement strand
GCCTACTCCGCCGAAGTGGCTACGAAGGCCGGGAGAGCACCTGCAGCCTTTCCTTCGACAAGCTCAGGACAGGATTGAGCGCATCGTGTTGAACATTCCCTATTGTTCTTGGCGTTGCATGAGATGAGCCACTTGTGAAGGGCATTATTAACATTTACCTGTTATTCAACAGGTCCCTTAAGAAAGAGCTATCTCAATCGGACCGAATGCAAACCCTGTCACTCTGCTGATTATGGCCATCCCTTCGTTTATTGCTAGTGACTCCTCGGAATATATCCGTGGCCTGATCAATAGGTTGAGACGACCCATCGAACGGGCGCGCCAACTAGGCGGAGTACGAAAGGCCTCAATCACAAACCTCAATCGCTTTATTTCCGATCAAATCGTTCGAGCCTTGGGAGAGGGGGTCTTTCCCAGAAAAATTGAAGCCGAATTGCTGGCCCTTCGATCATTATTTCAGGGCAGTGAAGAATCCTCGCAGGAAAATGAGTTAAATCAATTGCACCATGCCCAAACCATCTTGGATCGAATTTCATTCATGATTGGGACAACGACCAAGCAGGTACAGTCCCCGGATTATTCAGTGTCATCAGGGGAGTCCCCCGCCTCAAAGAAATCCAGATCACTGGGGGATGCGAAAAAACAACCCCCAAACACAGCATCTGATCGACCCCCCCATGAAGTGCCCATTCAATATGCCAAGGGGGTAGGGCCAAAGCGTGCACTGTTGCTCGAAAGGCTTGGGATTCGGACGATTGAGGATGCCTTGTGGGTGTTGCCTTGGCGTTACGAGGATCGATCGAGTATTTCAACGATTCATGCTCTCGTTAACGGAGAGAAGGCCACGGTGTCTGGAGTTATTGATCGAACGACTCTGCGTCGCACTCATCGACGCAATATGACCATTGTGTCGGTCTTCGTGCGTGATGAGACCGGGTGGATGGAAGCGGTGTTTTTCAATCAGCCCTATTTGGAGAAAACGTTTCAGGTTGGGATGAAGGTGGTGCTCAGCGGGCCGGTGAGTGCTGCCTCAGGAAGAGGCGCGCATTGGCAAATGCGCACCCCGCAGTATGAAGTCGTTGGTCCCGACGAGGATATGCTCCTCCATGTGGGACGAATCGTACCCGTGTATCACGAGACCAAAGGCCTGACGTCGCGGCAACTGCGTTGGATCATGAAGAGCCTTCTGGACGAATATCAGGGCCAGTTGCAGGAAATACTACCTCGGGCTATTCGACAACGTGAGCAATGGCCAGCCATTGGTGAGGCCATTCGTCTGATTCACTTTCCAAACCAACAGACCGATCTCAATGACCTGAATGGGTGGCAAACGCCCGCGCATCGGCGACTGGCCTTCGAGGAATTTTTTGTCCTGCAAGTGGCTCTTGCCATTCGTCAACGAACCAACCAAAAGGAAAAACCGGGCATTGCCTTTCATCCAACCACGCCTTTGATAGACCGGTTTCTCGCCCATCTGCCCTTTCCGCTAACCGGAGCCCAACAACGAGTCATCACTGAGATTCAGCAAGACATGACACGCCCATGTCCTATGAATCGCTTAATCCAAGGCGATGTGGGATCGGGAAAAACTGTAGTGGCTCTTCACGCCATGTTGCTCGCCTGTGGATCCGGATACCAAGCCGCCCTATTGGTTCCGACCGAAATCCTCGCTGAACAACACTATCTGAATCTGCAGCAATACGTGGCCAACTTGGGGCTGAATATGGCACTGGTCACCGGTGGCCTTTCAAAAAAAGAGCGGACGCGAGTGTATCAACAGATCACAGAAGGAGAAGTTCAACTGATCGTCGGCACACATGCGCTGCTTGAGGAAGCCGTGCAATTTGCCAAACTCGGGTTGATTGTGGTCGATGAACAACATAAGTTTGGTGTGCTGCAACGCGCCACGCTCCGAACGAAAGGGGTTCATCCAGACGTGTTAGTCATGACCGCGACGCCAATACCTCGGACCTTGGCCATGACCGTGTATGGGGATTTGGATGTGTCGGTCATTGATGAAATGCCGCCTGGACGGAAGCCCATCCACACCAGAGTGTTTCGCCACAGTGCCCGATCGCGGGCATATGCCTTGATTCGTAAACACATCGAGGCTGGTCGTCAGGCGTATATTGTCTATCCGCTTGTTGAGGAATCGGAAAACATCGATCTGGAAGCCGCCATGCAAGCTGCCGATCGGCTTCAACAAGAAGAGTTTCCATCGTACACGGTTGGCCTCTTGCACGGGCGTATGAAATCCAGAGAAAAGGCCCAGGTCATGACGGCCTTTAAGGATGGACTCCTGCAGGTGCTCGTGGCGACGACTGTTATCGAAGTCGGGTTGGATATTCCCAACGTCACGGTGATGGCCATCGAACATGCAGACCGGTTCGGGCTGGCTCAGTTACATCAACTGCGCGGACGCGTGGGGCGTGGCGCGCATCAATCCTTCTGCCTGTTGATCAGTTCTGCTGGTCGAGGGGGAAGGCCCCAGGAAACTGATACACGGGAAGAGATTCTTCCCACAAAGAATGTGAACTATGCTCCAGAGCTACCGCTCGGTATCAAAGAGACATGGGCCGCGCGGAATTCCCCCACAGTGACCCAGACTGCGCAACAGCGGTTGAAGGCCATGGTCAACTGTTCCGATGGGTTCGCCATTGCCGAACAGGATTTGCGCATTCGTGGCCCGGGCGAGTTTTTGGGGACACGTCAATGGGGCATGCCGGAATTTCGCATCGCTGATCTGGTTCGAGATAGTCATCTCCTTGAGCAGGCACGCGACGAAGCGTTCAAACTGGTACAACACGATCCACACTTATCATTGCCTGAACATCGAGAGCTGAAAACCACCATGTTACGGCGATGGCAAGCCAGGTTAGATCTAGGGTCGATCGGATAAGGTGTTATGCGAGTGGCATGCATCGACATCGGCACCCTCACATGTCGTCTGCTCATCGGAGAAGTGGACGGTCACGGCCCAGTAAAAACAGTGTACTCCGGCAGGAAGATTTTACGATTGGGTGAAGGCGTCGATCAAACCAAGCAACTCAAACCCGAAGCCATGACTCGGGTCATCGAAGCGATAAGAGAGTGGCAAGGAGTGATTGATCAACATGGTGTCCAAGCCTCCATTGCCGTGGCCACGAGCGCCGTGCGAGAAGCGTGCAATCGTGAGGAATTCCTCCAGCGAGTCAAACAGGAAGCCGGGGTGGAAGTTGAAGTCATTGATGGTCAAGAGGAAGCGCGACGAACCCTCTTGGGTCTTCGCTCGGGCCTCCCCGACTCAGTTCATGACATGCTGGGCCTCGACATTGGTGGCGGCAGTACGGAATTTATCGTTAGTCGCGAGGGGCAACCTCCGAAAGCCATCTCGATTGACATTGGCGCGGTCCGATTATCAGAGCGTGTATTAAAGAGTGATCCGCCATCAGCATCTGAAATTCAAGAAGCCGAACAACTTATCCATTCCTCAACCCAACAAGCGCTAACCACCCTAGGTGACACATCTGGCCTGACCTTCGTCGGAACCGCCGGGACCATCACCTCCCTGGCGGCCATCGCCCAAGGGCTCACGACATATGTTCCCGAGCGCATACATAATTACATCCTGACACTCGAAACGGTGAAAATCATCGAGCAAACCATTTTCCCTCGAAAAAAATCAGAACGCACCAGCATCCCCGGGTTAGAGCCAGGCCGCGAAGAAGTCATCGCCGCCGGCACACTCATCCTTCGATGCATCATGGAAGAACTCCGGCAGGATCAATGCCTCGTCAGCGAGTACGGACTTCGAGAAGGGGTCTTAGTGAATCTGGCGCAACAATCTGGCAGGAGCGGCCAGGCTTAGAATGAAGAAACTAGGTGGGCAGCTTCGAAGAAATAAAAACGCAGGACAGTTTTACTAAAAATGCCCCTTTTAATCGAGTCTGACCCCAATTTTAATTTCCTAAACGGTGAATTCAGATTCAAAGCGCACCATAGATGAAAAGAAACCATATACCGTATTCAGAAGTGGTATCATTGAGAATACCGAAGAAATTGATTTGCCGGAAAACGGTTGGGAGGAGTAATGGTAATAGAATGGGGGCACTGACTCGTGAGGAAATCCTGTGCCGGCTTCGTGAAAGGATTTTGGCTTTTGCGACATCTCGTGGTGTAAGGGATGGGGCCGAAGATTTAACCCAGGATGTTCTGATGGTCTTGCATGAAAAATATCCACATGTGACGGAATTGACTGAGCTCGTTCCCCTCTCCTTTCAAATCCTTCGGTATAAAATGCTGGACCGTCACCGCAAAACCCTTCGGCATGGGGAATACAACCTGGAGTCAGTGGATAACCACATGCTTGTCGATCCAGGGGATGATCCAGCCATGCAAGCCGAGCAGAAAGAGCGGGTGACACAATTGATTGCGTCCATACAGCAATTAGGTGAGCGATGCCAAAAGCTATTTCGTCTGAAACTGGAAGGCCATACGTTTCCAGAAATCCAACAGATTTTGGGCGAACGCTCAATCAATACGATTTATACGTGGGATTCTCGGTGTCGCAAACAACTCCTAATTTTAATGGGGGGAGTCTGGGAGACACTTTCGTTGGAAGGGAAAGGGTCGGTACCCCATAAGGAGACAGTAGGCTGATGTCCAAGTCCTGGGAACAAATCCTCGGCGGCTATGCCACGAATACGCTCACCGCAGAGGAAAAGCGCCAATTATTTGAGGCAGCTCTTGATGATCAAACCTTGTTTGATGTGTTGGCTGATGAAGAGGCTTTGAGAGCCCTGCTGGCCAACCCGGAAGCACGTCAACGAATCCTGGATAGTCTACAGGCATCAGGGAATCCGCAGGGGATGGCCGCACCTCACGGCCCGCGGCTTCGTTGGTTCCGGCAACCATCTTCTCTCGCCTGGGCCGGAAGTATGGCTGCGATGGGCCTCGCTCTTATTTTTGGTTGGCAAATGGAAGAACTCTGGGGACCAGTGGTCCAGGAAGAACTCCAAGCCGAACGTTCGGTGTCTGAGGACAAAGATAAAATGGCAATTCCCTCTCCACCATCCAGGACTGAGGCAAGAAAGCCGCCAATCCGCGAGGGACAGAACAAACCACAAAGTAAACCGGCTCGGGTTGCCTCCATGCCCGATCAATCTCCCGTAACAGAGCCTCCGGCTATCGCAAAAGCTTCAAAAGACAGGGAGCGTATGGATGAAGCCCCGGTAGCAGGTTTTTCTAAACGAGCCTTTCGACAAATGGTAAAAAAAGAACATTTGCCCAAAGCTAAAGAGCCAGACATTCAGGGTCTAGAGTCTGCCATGGATCAATCTTTTTCCCAAGAATACCGTTTAATGACTCCGTCTGTTGGGGATTTAGTAACACGTAAAAAAACCTTTCAACAATTGCCTCAAGCACAAACCTTTGCCGATCGAATGCACCGGAGTGATGCTCCGTCGTCAACGGGTGTCAGAGATTTATTTTTTGCCGAAAAAGGCAGACAGCCCGAGGGTGAAAGGGAAGCCATTGGTAACAGGCGCGCATCCCAGCTTTTTGGTGGAATGTCTTCTAAAAAGGAGAGAGTATTAGAAAAACAATCCTTGAATCTGGAGATGACACAAGAGGCCGTTCTGGAGGATTCTGTGTTGCCAACCCGAGGCATTCGATACAGCTTTGTTCATGGAACGCCAGACGGCAAAGATGATGCAATAGACATTGAACATTTTTCTGGAAGTTGGGCGAATCTTCGACTTGGAATAACATCGAATGTTACCGGGTATTTGTATGTTTTGACAGATTTGGAAAATGGAAAATGGAAATTGATGAGTCCAGAATCTCAAACAGGCCCAAGGTCCTCTGATGGGGCCATTAAAGTGAAGGCCTATCAACCTGTGACTTTTCCATTAAATCAATTAACGAATAAATTCGGGAAGCCCGAAGTCTCGTCTGTAACAATACTGTTGTCATCCACTCCGATATCGGAATTAGGAACATGGCTTGGAGAGGAAAGGAGTCAGGATCAATTAAAAAACAGATTACACCAACCAGGAGAGCAAGGGTTTTTGGTCATGGATCCGCACCCCCAACCCGAAACGCCGTTTCGGGTTGATATTCCTTTAGGGCTCGCGCAAGAATAACTTCCCATGTTTGGGTGCTGAGACGTCTGTCTGGCAAGGCGCGAGGACTGCGCATACTCCTCGTATGGAAAGGACGAGCAACGCCGCCAGGCAGAATGGATCGACGCCCAAACATGGGAAGTTATTCTTGCGCGAGCCCTTAGTCCAATAGATTTCAATTACTGGGTAACAGCTTAGGTTTGATCCATGGCAGGGATATGACGAATTCACGATATAGATAAAACACACACCTCATTTCACCCTTTGGTCCCTCCCCCAACACTTCCCATATTTAGGTTAGAGAATTTTTTCTTTCCTACCCTATCGCGCTACAGAGGCTGTTGAATAATTCAATTTTTTTTTAATACAGTTTTTCTCTGGCACGTTCCATGAATCATCAAAGTCACGTGGGAGTGTTCCAAAAAGCATGCCCTGAGTCTTTCCGAAGGGTTCGTCCAGCAAGGCCGCAGCCCATTTGGCGCGCGGAGCGTACGAGAGTACGTGAGCACGACAAAGGGGCCAGAACGCCGCTGGCGGCTTTTTTCAACAGCCTCTGAAAGG
>JADFRB010000112.1 GCA_022561525.1 Nitrospinota bacterium | reverse complement strand
ATAGGCCGGAGCCTTGGCATATACTCCGCTGGTCATGACCAATGGGTCCCAATTGGGGCTCCAAATCCAGATGAATAGTAGCCCACCAACGGTTAACCCCACCGTTTGAAATCGAAATCGAATGTTGCGGTCACTAAGGAATAGGGTCAACGCAGCGGCGGTACTGATCAGAGCCAAACTCCAGATGGTGCCCTGCAATCCAAATAGGGGAATCAGTATAAGGCTTGAAATTAGAACTCCGATCACATTACCCGCGGAAGTCAAACCGAATACGGCGCCGAAGTTTTTCCCTCTGTTAACGAGTTCCCGACCATCCAATATTCGTATGGCAAGTGGAAACGATGCTCCTATAAGAAACGTGGTAGGGAGAAGAATAACCGATACGATAACGATCTGCCCCAGTAGGATTACAGACAGCTCCGAGGTGAGGCCCATCAAATGGAAAAATGTTTCCGGAAGATGCCCATATAAGAAAAGGGATACCAGAGTCACGAAAGCTATTCCAATCTGGAGATGGGCCAGGACTTCTGGATGGGCTCTTAAGCGCCCAATTCGGCTTCCCGACCAAAAACTGCCCAGTGCAATGCCGAATACGAAGACTGCCACAACGATGGTGAATGAATAGGTCGATGAGCCAAAAATTAGAACAAGGATGCGGGCCCACACGACTTCATAACCAAGTGCAGCGGCGCTAGAAAGAATTACTACTATCCAAATCACTAACGAGACCCTTTGTACTTCTTCATCCCCAGTTACCTTTATAGGCTGGGATAAAATCCTAGGTTTTGCACGAAAAGCCAGGTTGAGTGACACCCCAGCAGCTCCCAGACTCGCGAGAATAGCGGCAAATAAAGTAGCGGTCATTCCCAATCGTGGAATTAATACGAAACCAGCAGCGAACGCACCGATGGTAGCGCCCAGGGTATTGAAGCCGTAAAGCATGCCAGCATAATGAAATTTTTTTACCGGTAATCGATCAAGATACAGCCCAAGAAGCGGGAGCGCCACGCCCATGGCCACAGTCGGCAGCAACAGCGCAGCCCCACCAACCAGAAGGGGCGTTATCATCAATTCGGTCGCTGTGCCGCCGCTCCCGATCGAGGCCACCCCTTCGCTGAGAACTCCCAGAATGGAATTAAGGAATATCGCGTATGCGGCAACGACAGCTTCCACGATAGCGTAGAAGATAAGCGGGTTTTTCACCCGTACTCCCCAGCGAGACACCAAACCGGCCCCTATTGCCATGCCTCCCATAAACGTGGCGAGGACAGCCGATGCGGCATAGGTGGTGGAACCAAAGATGAGTAGCAAGTCCCGGTTCCACAGGATTTCGTACGTCAACCCTGCAATACCCGAAATCAAGGCGCAGAAATAGACTTGGCCTCGAAGTGCGGCTGCTGCTCTCGCAGATTGGTCTTGGCTCGTATTCATCGGCGGGAAGAATCAAGGTCTAAAACCCAACAGTATTCTGCTTATTAATGGGAGCGATTTATGGTTCTCATTTCTGTCAGCTCCACAAGGGGCTGTGCGCCCGAAAAGTGAGAACCATTTAGTGACCCCATTAATAACTTTGCGAAGGGGAACAGTGTACTTCAGTTTCTTATCATAAAATATCAAGCCGAACTCTGTGGGATGATTCTAATTTGTGGCATTTTTTACTACAGAACCAAGCAGAGTATCGAGTTCATCCGTCATACTTTTCGGCAAATCAAAATTGGCGAAAATCGCCGAGGGACGAATGTATGCTACAATCACATCGCCGCCTCGTTCTTGGACGATAAGCCTCAACGGAGTGGCGGACATGGCGTTTTTGTCATTCGCGTAGATGACCTTTCCATAGCGAGGATGGAAAATCGCCATGGTCATCGATTTTTCCGCGTTCACGCCAACCATCTTTAACATCATCTGGACATTGTACTCTTTAAGTAGCACCAACTTGTTGGCAGCGGTTTGCTTCTTGATATTGGTGACCGTCGTATTGAAGTCATGCTTGGATTTTATGGACACAAAATAATCGTCAGCATTGACTACTCCGTTATATGCCAGCGCGACAACAAAGCTGAATACGATAGACGCGACGGAAATTTTCACCGAAGATGGATTCCTATTCATTTCAATACCTCCATATGGGACGTGATAATTTTTTTGATTCCCAGATAACAACCCTTGAGACAAAACAGTGTATTTTCAATATCCTTTCATAATATTCCTCCATAGTTCGAATGGGAGAATGTGTTGTGCAAATATGGTGGTCATCACTAACTGTAGAGAAATGCTTTACCGGGATATTATCTATTAGGCTAAATTATCTTCAATTATTGAATTGACTTTCTATTTCGCTGACAATAGATTGGGTTCCATATAAAACCGTTTCACCCATGTGATCATCCAATACATCCAGAGATAAGCCACGGGTATAACGATCAAAGTCATCACCGTTGACGTGAGAAGGCCACCGATAATGCCGGTTGCGATGTTACGGAACTGTTCGGTTGCGGGTGGGGGATTCAACGCTACCGGAAGCATGGCGATGCCTGTGGTGATTGCCGTCATGAGCACCGGCCTCAGTCGGAGAGCACTTGCGATGGGTATTGCTTGGTCAATAGGCATACCATCACGCCGCAGTTGCTCGATCTTATCCACCATCAATATGGAGTTTGAGAGGACAATGCCTGCCAATATCACCATTCCCCAAAGCACCGGAGGTGACCAGGCCATATCGCGTAACCAGAGCGCTCCCAGGCTGCCGATGCCTTCCAAGGGAATCGCCAGCATTAAAACGAGGCCCAACCCAAAAGACCGAAAATAGACAACGAGCAGCAAATACACCGCGAACAGGGCAATCTTCAGTCCGGTATTCAGCTCATTGAAGGCCTGGAGCATGGTCAGCATCAATCCCGCGGGATTGAGGGAGGAACCTTTGGGCTGGGTCAATTGCATCTTGGCGGGCATGAGGAGGCTCATGGTGGTCTCTTTCAAGCCCAGTTCCTTGTAATAGCCCAGGACGCTACCGGCGTAGAGGGTATTGAAGCTGTGAAGCCGGTCATAGCCGACTGTCTTTTTTAATCTCGCCACCGACGACAGCGGAATCTGATCGCCTGAAGGCGTCTTGATGGTAATGCTGGACAAGTCGTTTTGGTTTTTTCTCTGGTCATCCCGGTAGCGGATGAGGATTCGGCTGTGATAGTACATGGGCTCAGGATTAAAGAAGGTGCTGGTTTTCCCGCCGTGAAGTGCGAAAAATGTTTGCGCGATGATATCCTGTACCCGTAGTCCCAGTGTGGCCGCCTTGGTTTCATCGACTTCCAAGTTCCACCGGTCCACGCCATACACCTGATCGAAATAGTAACTATGAAGACCTCGGGACTGAGTTTTGGCGATTTCCATCATGCTCATCCCGAATTCGTATACCTGGTCTTTATCCGGGGCACGGACCAACACCTCGACCGGAGCTCGGGCGCCGGCCACTGGCGTGGGCGGCACCGGTTGCATGAGTAGCACTTCCAGCTCGGGGATCGTGGAAAAAGCTTTTTTCCGGATCCTCTGCTCAATGTCCCACAACGTATCGACACGCTCCTGCCGGGCGATCTTCAGGTTCATGACGATCATGGACTCGTTGGGCAGGTTGACCTCGTAGCCGGTGAAATACTGACCCCAACCGGGAGTTTTCCCCACCATCATTTGAATATTGAGGACATTCTGATCGTCCAGGGAAATTCTTGAAATCTCCTCGGCTATTTCGAACATGCGTTCGGGGGTTACCGTAGGGTCTGCGCGGAGGTAACCCAGCACGATGGAGGTATCGGTCAGGGGCATCTGCTCCTGCTCGAGGGTTTCGTAGACGGTGAAAGACAACCAAATCGTGGCGCCGGCCACAGCCATCACAATCCAGGAATGTGCCATTGACCAACGGACAAATCCGGCAAATGCCCGCTCGAGGCGGAAAAAATGCCTCAGAAATATCCAACCAATCACTCGGCCGAGGAGGCCGCCAGGTTCTGCGTACACACCAAGACTCTCCCCGATATCCATGGCGCGGACTTTTTCCTCATCTGTCTCTGCATTTGGCAGAGGCTTCATCAGAAAAGTCGTCATGAGGGGGGTCAGCGTGAGGCTAAGCACCAGCGAAGCCAGAACTGTGGTGATCATCGGGGTGGTCATGCTGCGAAAGCCCGACCCCATGTCTCCCGTCATCTGGGTCATGGGGAAGAGCATGACGGCAAATACCAAAGTGGCAATCGTGATGGCTCCCTGGACTTCCTCTGCGCCCACAATGGAAGCAACTCGTGGGTGCGCGCCCCGATCGACGTAACGCCTGACCACCTCCATCACCACAACCGAGTCGTCCACCAATTTTCCGACGATGAACACCAGCCCCATCATGATGCCGAAGTCCCGTTGGAATCCTAGACGATCCAGGATGAAAAACCCGAAGGCGACGGCGGACGGAAGGATCGCCAGAGCGATGATGGTGCCGCCAAAGTCGCCCAGGAAAAGCAACATCGCAAGGCCGGCAAGAACGACAGCGATGGTGAATTCCTTGAGTGCGTTCTTGTCGTTCAACCGCATCAGGCGGGTCTTGGTGAAGCTTATTTCAAATAGGAGACCCGGATACTCAGCTTCCAGCATTTGTGCAAGGTCGATCGCGGCGGCCTCTATGTCATAAAAATCCGCCTCGGGCCTGGGCTGCACACCCAGCCAGATGGACGGTTTCCCATTGTAGAAGTAGTCCCCATACATTTCGGCGTAGCCATCTACCACGGAAGCCACATCCTTCAGGTAAATCGCCTGTCCCTTGGGGGAGGCCAAGGGCAAATTGGATAGCCGCTGCAGGATCTCCTCGTCGTCGAACTCGTTGGCGACCTGCACGCGCACCATCTCCCCGTCGCCGATCAATGGGCCGCTGCCCCGGCTGAGGTTGGTTTTGTCGATGGCCATGCGAATCTGCTGAATACTGAGGTCGTATGCTGCAAGCTGGTCCCGATCGACATTCACTTGAATCTCCCGCACTGGCCCCCCGAGCGTCCAGACTGCCAGGACATCCTTGATCTTTTGAAATTGGGTAACGACCAGATTATCCAGAAACTCCTTGAGCTGGGTGCGGTCATAGCCCTCCCGTGACACCGCGAATTGCACGACCGGCATGTTCTGACGGTCGATTCGCACAATTCTGGTATTCGGGGGTGAGCCGCCTATACGTGGGAGTTCTTTGGCGACGAGATCCACCAGGTTTTTCAGCTCCGCCCTTTTTTCGTTG
The DNA here is from genome assembly GCA_022561525.1 of Nitrospinota bacterium. GTDB lineage: Bacteria > Nitrospirota > Nitrospiria > Nitrospirales > UBA8639 > Nitronereus. The sequence goes on along the minus strand of JADFRB010000112.1, from coordinate 1,413 downwards.
AGGTCGACGTCCTCGTTGAAATAGAACACCACCATGGAGAACTCTTCTTGCGAAACCCCTGTGGTGTAGAGAACGTCGCCGACGATTTGAAGCCGTTTCTCTAATGGTTGTGTAATGTGCCGGTGCATCTCCTCGGCCGGCATGCCTGGAAATTTCGTCATTACCCCCAAGGTTTTCGCGGGGATTTTGGGCGCCATTCGCGCGGGCATGGTGACAAAGGAATAGATACCCAACACCACCATGAGCAGAGCCAGCACTATGGTGAAGTGGGGGTGGTTGATGGCGAACCTTGGCACGCTGAAACGCTTCATTTTAGAATCCACCATTGCGTTTTACTACCGTTACAAATTCACCATCCGAGAGGTTTCGTTGCCCCCGGACGATCACGAATTCGTTGGCTTCGACACCCGATAGAATCTCGGCACGGCCATTGGCTATCAACCCAACTTGCACCTCGCGTAGTTCCGCATTCCCCTCATCTGAAAATGCGGGACCGACGAAAATGACATTTCGCTTATCTGGCAATTGAAGCACGGCCTTGGAGGGGACTCGAACGACATCGTTCACATGTGCAACCCGAAAATGCCCCACAACGTATGAATCTGATTTCAACAGTGTTCCAGGATTGCCGATGCGTGCCTCGACAATCCCCGTATGTGTTTTCGGATCAACAGACGGAAATATGACGGCGACCTCGGCGATGAGGCCCGGGGTAGCCTGCTTATCAGGATCTGGAAGGACTCTGTCCGCTACATTGACGAAAGGCTCTTTACCCACGAGGCTGGTGGCGATCTGCTCTTCCGTTGACGGCCTGATTTTGTCCCGCCATCCGTTGCGGTCAAATGCCAGCATCGACATCTGAGGAAACTCCAGCCAAACAGGGTCTCCATTTCGAATGAAAGGCAGGTCGCGCTCGGAGACGTGAAACTGAATGCGGAGAGCATCGAGTCGATCCACCCGAAACATCATCTCCCCCTTGTGAATATACTGCCCTTGGAAAGCCTTCCGTTTTGCGATCCATCCACCGACCGGAGTTTTGACGGTTGCGTAATTGAGTTGCGCCCACATTTGCTGTGCTTGAGCCGCCGACGTCTCATAACTCTTCCGAACTCGATCTCGCTCCAAAGCGCTTATGACCTTATCTTCATATAGCTCCCGTGCCCGCCCCCATTCTGCCTGCCAAAACCTGGATTCAGCCAGCGCTTTATCGTAGAGGGGCTTGAGATGGGACGTATCCAACTTAGCGAGCACGGTACCGGCCTTTACGTATTCTCCTTCATAGACTTTCAGTTTCTGAATAGTGCCGTCTACACGGGCATTGATATTCACACTTTCGTACGGGAGAGCTGTTCCGGTATAGGTTGCCATCGAAACGACCGGTCCTTGATCGACCAATTGAAGCTCAACAGCCTT
>JADFRB010000111.1:818-6680 GCA_022561525.1 Nitrospinota bacterium | reverse complement strand
ATCACGGCATACAAATGTGGTTGTTTCATTAGGTGCCTGAGTTGAAAAAAATCAGGTGATGTTGTATTCGTTTACCCTCAATACCTACCACTTCCCGCTCCTTTGTACTTTTTCGGATATTTCCACAAAATCTAAAGGAATCCATGTTGACCTACCCGCCATAAACATCCGTAGTCTTGAAATGACATTTCTTTGCTTCTTCTGACATGAGCAGTTGGGAATCAGGCCTTCACCGAGAGGACTTAGGCTTTGATCGAGCCGCGAGAATCATATCCGCGAGTTCCCGAACCGCTCCTTCTCCCCCCTTGGCTTTACAGACATAGTGCACGGATTTTCGTATTTCCTGGCGCCCATCCGCCGGAGACGCAGAAAACCCCACGGCCTGCAATGCCTCGAAATCATTAATATCGTCTCCGATAAAAGCCATTTCCTCAAGGGTGACTCCGTACCGTTTCCCTAAGGCTTTCAAAACCCCAAGTTTATCCCACACACCTTGATGCACTTCAGTGATTTGTAACTTTTTGGCGCGCTGCGCGACGAGTTTTGTTTTCTCCGTGGTGATAATTCCTAAAATGAGGCCAGCTTGTCTCATGAGGGCTAAGCCCATGCCATCCCAGACATTGAACCGCTTCATCTGTTGACCGGAATCAGAATAGTACATCCCACCATCCGTCAGAACACCATCGACGTCTGTGGCAAACAGACGAATCCGCCGCAGTTTGGCCTGAGCAGGCATCCGTCGCTTGGATGATTGTTGCGGTGATGATTTGGCCATAGGCGACCTGACTCGCAGTGAGATAAGGGCTCGCGCAACAATACCTTCCCATGTTTGGGTGCTGAGGCGCCCGTCTGGCAAGGCGCGAGGACTGCGCATACTCTCCGTATGGAAAGGACGAGCAACGCAGCCAGACAGGATGGATCGACGCCCAAACATGGGAAGGTCTTGTTGCGCGAGCCCTAATTAAAACACACTCCGGATTTTATGCAAAGAACAATTGTATAAGTCTGAACACTGCACAATCAATTGGGATTTTCGAGCTGGATAGACAACGAGACTATTATTGGGAAATTCGCTTATGAGACGGCTGTGGTCCGTGAGGATTTGGAACGAACTTTGGCAGGTCGGGGATCAAAAATTTTAAGGAGATCAAGATCTTCTTCCTCTTCAATGGTGACGGGTGTCAAGGAAAGGTCAGTATACTGCTTCCGATTCGGATCAGCTTTGACTCGACGTCGAATCTTGGCATACTGGAGAACGAGTTTTAAAAACCGCCCGTGATCGCGAATAACCTCCCACAGTCGTTTGGGATAGAACAACAATGGGTGTTCAATGGGAAAGGTCGGACGGCGTTGAGTTCGAATCTTCCGACGCAAATACCCATTTTCCAACGGATGCAAATCGTTAATGATAATGCCGCCGTAAAACCATAAAATCAGAAACATCATATTGCCGACGCTCATATGCCGCGCAGCGGCCCGGCGCATCAACGTTTCCACATGTTCCAACGTGTAATATTGTTTCCAGGCATAATCATAAGCCTGAGACCACTCGGCTTCCGTCATTTTTGGATGATCGGTGGTCACGTATTCTAAGGTATACTTATTCATATCCGTTTCCATCCGTACCCCTTGGGCATAAAGCTTCTGATGATCTTCGGACCCAGGCAACGGAGTCAGACAGAAAAATTCCAACAAATCAACCGGCAATTCATTTTTTATAATTTCAATATCCCGCGCGATCGACTCAGGCGTGTCCCCAGGAAATCCCAGAATATACCCTGCATAGGTCATACACCCCTGGTCTTTCCAGGCCTGAAGCATTTGGCGATATTCCCAAATTTTGTTCTGATGTTTTTTGGCCGCTTTAAGATTATCTGGATTGATATTTTCCAACCCGATAAAGACCCGTTTACATCCTGCGCGTGAGGCTTTTTCAATAAAATTCGGAAGGCGATGGCACAAGGCATCCACCTGAATGATAAACTTAATATTGAGACCTTCTCCTTCCCGGAGCTGAATCAACCGATCGAAGATCGCCTCCCAATTTTTATTGCGGGCAAAATCATCATCTGTGATAAAAAATCGATTGACCCCTTGGGCAAGATTCGCCCGAACAATACTTTCGACATCATCCGGCGTTCGGCACCGCGACTTTCGACCTTGGACATTGATGATGGTACAAAAACTACATTGAAAGGCCCCCCCGTCCTGCATCCAAACTCCCCAACCCTTCAATGGTCTTCTCAAGGTATTCCTTGGGCAAGAGGGGAACGACAGCACCAGCTAACTCAGGAAGGTCATCAAGATAATTATAGAGAGGGTTGAGTTTCCCTTCCCATACATCACGTAACACCATATCGAACCGCCCCTCGGCTTCACCAGCATAGATCGCAATACCCATATCCATGGCTTTCTGAATATCAACTTGCATGTCAGGAAGCATCGAGAGACAGCCACTGACGTGAAAACCGCCTATGACAACTGGGATTCCAGCCTCACGCAATGGCCGTGCAATGTCTACAGATCGCGGGAATTGGTTGGTCTGTACCCCAACGAGCCCAACCATCCCTGCGTCGGCCCGTTGAATATCACGAATGATCTTTTTAATGGGAATGCTGGTATTGGGTTCATCATAAGCATCGATCACAATCTCGACATCATCACCGAGTACTTTGCGATTCGCACAATCTAATGCAAGGCCATATAATGTACCCAGCGTATTGGAAGGAATGATGGATCGAACTCATTGCACGACATATCCATCGTCATCATAACGAGAGGGTGTGATCAGAACGAGGCGAAAGGTCTTCGACGCACTCATGAGGATGTATTCATGGGAAGTTGGGTTAAGAATGGCACAATGTAAGGTGTTATTCGCACACCTTCTAGTATAGAGTCACAGACCTATGTAATATCGCGGCCGTGTATCACACTCTTTGGTTGCTGTCAACGACAGCTAGTACGTATTATGCTCTCACACCACAAGATATTGGTGGGCACCGTTTTATACTTGTCATCCTCCCGCTTGAATCAATTGATAGATTTATTTCCCGAGGCAGTCGAAGGGTCCCGAGATTGCCAACTGCCGCTTTTAGGTTCAACAGTCATGTAAAGAAAGAGAGATGTTTTTTCACGAGAAAAAACACATCCTTCTGTTCCATTTACAGCATCACCACCCTACGCTATGATGGCCTCGACAAAAGTTGGATGTACCGCCTCTGATAACACCAGGGACTGTTGAATATTTCACGTCAATAGCCAATAAAAGCTCTAAATGAACCACGCATCGTCAAGGGGAGGGAATGTTCAAAAAAGTCCGTCCAGCAAGGCCGCAGCCATTTTGACGCGCGGAGCGTACTCTCAGTACGTGAGCACGGCAAAATGGCGAGAACGCCGCTGGCGGCTTTTTTCAACATTCCCCACCAAGAAACTCCTTTCAGAGCGAATCTCTACAAGGGCATGAATTGGGGCCCCAACGTTCCACTCCTCTGTACGACCATGAGAATCCTCGATCGCTATATTTTTAGAGAACTCATGACCCCCTTTATCGTGAGCTTGGGGGCCCTGTGTTTCATTATGTTCACAAAGGAAATGTTGCGCCTTGTCGAGCTTTTGGTGTCGAAAGGCGTCGGGATTATGTCCGTTCTCACAATCCTGGCGCATCTGATGCCGTCCTTTCTCGTCCTGACCTTGCCCATTGCCTGCTTGATCTCTTCTCTCACTACATTTAACCGGCTGTCCTACGACAATGAAATCATCGCCATGCGGGCGGCCGGAGTCAGTTTGCTGAGCCTTGCCCGCCCTGTCCTTGTGTTTTCGTTTCTGGTTTTTCTGCTGACGATGTATCTTTCCCAGTGGGGACAACCGTGGTCGAATGTGTCCTTAAAACAACTGGCCATCAGCCTGATCCAAGATCAACTCACGTTGGCTCTTGACAAAGGTGTATTCAACGAACCAACCAAGGGATTGCTGATTTATGTCCCCGAACCTACAGCTGGGAATAAAGCAAAAGGGATTTTTATCGCTGATCAACGGGATCCGTCCAAACCCCTCATCGTCACGGCGAAGACCTTCAGCATGGTTCAGGACCTCAAACACAAACAGCTGGGCTTTCGATTGTTCGACGGCACCATTCATGCTATTCCCCGAGGCATGACCCAACATCACCAAATAACCTTTGCGACCTACGATCTAAAAATGGACCTCCCCTTCATCAATGTAACCAAACCCGGACGAAGGGGGTATGACTACCTCGTAGACAAACTCGACAAATCCGGGTGGAGGGATACCAACTCGCTCCGGCGGTTGATGGAATACTACAAGGATCTAGGGTTTCCCGTTGCGACACTCATTCTGGGAATGCTTGGACTTCCGGTGGGCCTCGTGTCCAAACGATCAGACGGCATCGGAGCGTTTACCGTGGGCATTCTGATTATGGTGGGATTTTTTCTGTTGAATATCGTGGGAGAATTTTTCGTCACCACGCTCATTCTTCATCCGTTTGCCGGCGCGTGGTTCCCGAACATCATTTTGCTGCTCATCACCGTCATCCTTTTTTACCGAGCCAGTCAGCATTAGCATGGGTATTCTCTTTTGGTACATCCTCCGGCAATACCTGAGCATTTTGGTCATGTGTATCACGGGCCTCACCTCAATCTATCTCATTATTGATTTCTTCGAAAAACTTCGGAAATTCATTCCCTATGATGCCGAACTCACCTCGATGCTGATGTATTTCTTCTTTAAAATCCCGGAGATTTCCTTTACGATGGCCCCGTTTGCAGCATTGATGGCCTCCCTGTTGGTCATTGGCTTCTTGAAGAAAAGTCATGAAATCACTGCCATGCGAAGCTCCGGGTTTAGCCTGCTCTATTTTTCCGCTCCGTTTTTGTTCGTGGCCTCGGTGGCCACGGTTATTTTTTTCGGTTTCACCGCGATCGTGATCCCCTTGGGCAACGCAAAAGCCGAGCAAATTAAAATCGTCGAGATTCAGAAGAAACCGCAGCCACTCGCGTTTACGGCAGAAAATCTTTGGCTTCGCATACGAGACAATACCATCATGAACGTCAAAGCAGTTTCACCCGATGGCGCGCAACTCCAATCGATTCACCTCTATCGCCTGAATTCTGATTTTCAGCTTCATCAAATGCTCTCAGCGGAAACCGTTGATTACGAGGCCACTGGGTGGACGCTTAAACACGTGGTTCAACGAACCATCACCCCGAATGGACCGGTCACCGTTGCACAGCAGGAACGCATGCCCTTAGAACTAGACTTGACCCCGGAAGATCTCAAAACCTGGATTTCGTTAGAACCGGAACATATGACCCTCGGTCAACTGAGAGACCATATTACACACCTGGAAAACGAAGGGCATAACATTGCACGATTTCTGACCGATTATTGGAGTCGCATTGCCTGGTCATCCGTGACATTGATCATGACAATTCTTGGATTATCCCTAGGCCTTCGTGGACTTGACTCACGAACTTCAAGCATGGCCATAAATATACTGCTAGGCCTCGGCATAGGCCTTGTGTTTTGGGCTACACATTCTGTCGGGATTTCCCTCGGACGAAGTGGCGCACTTCTCCCCGTTATTGCCGGATGGATTGCCTGTATCATGTTTCTCTTAGTCAGTTTGATTTTTTTTCTCAGGGTACGGTATTAACTATCCACTCATGAACCTAGAAACGGTAGTTGGGCGCAAAAAAGACGTGTAAGATATTGGTGTGCATGGTGAAATACAAAAAGTCGTGGTCACCTCGGTGGTGATGAGACATTTTTGTATTGTACCAGGTGCGCCAAGGAGCCGGTCCGAGATTAGCGATCGTCACGAGGATGTGCTGGTTTGAGTCAGAT
>JADFRB010000111.1:0-809 GCA_022561525.1 Nitrospinota bacterium | reverse complement strand
CGCAGTAGATCAGTCTAATCTGGGACGGGCTCCTGAGCTTGCGCGGACTTTTGTGATCCAACTGCGGTTTCTAGGTTAAAATAACCCTCCCAGGTTGAGGTTTTAGAAAGGCACAGCTCTCGCATGGCACCACAAGTTGTCGTTACCGGTCTTGGCATCATCACTCCCATCGGCATTGGACTGCATCAATTTTGGAACGCAGCTATTGAAGGGCGATCCGGTATCTCCAAAATTCCCTCATTCGAAAACCTGCCGATCGATGCGTACCGGTCCCGGATCGCCGGCCAAATTCATGACTTTAATCCGCTGGACTATATTGATGAAAAATATGCAAATCGCATTGATCGCTATGCCCAATTAGGACTCGTGGCGGCACAAGAAGCGCAGGAAGATGCAGGGCTTCACATGGAACGGGAGAATCCCGATCGAGTCGGCGTGATTGTTGGGGCGGGCATGGGGGGAATGCTGATGGGTGAGCGTGAAATCAATCACCTCTACGACACGAAAAAACCCAATCGCGTGCATCCAAACTTTATTCCCGCCATAACCTTGAACTCGGCCTCTGGGATTATCGCGATGGTCATGGGAGCCCGAGGCCCCAATCTCACTATTTCGACAGCCTGTTCATCGAGTATTCATGCCATCGGCCAAGCCATGAACACGATTCGAATGGGCAAAGCCGATGTGATGATTGCAGCCGGTGCCGATGCGAGCATCACGCCGTTGGTCTTCGCGGGATTTTGCTCTTTGCGAGCCTTGTCGAGCCGGTACAATGAACACCCCACCCAGGCCTCACGACCCTTTGACCG
>JADFRB010000110.1 GCA_022561525.1 Nitrospinota bacterium | reverse complement strand
CCAGAAGTTCGACTGGTCGACACTATGCCAATCATCGAAAATAAACTTCCCGGGCTCGCAGAAAAAATCAGGCTTGACGAAGAGTCCGGAGAACAAATCGAACTTGAAATCAAGTACGAAGGATACTTGAAAAGACAAAATGAACAGATTGAACGCTTTCGCAAAATGGAACATAAAAGCATTCCGCCTGAATTTGACTACGGCATAATTCGTTCGCTCTCATCGGAGGGAAGACAAAAACTCGCTTCTATGAAGCCTGAATCGCTCGGACAGGCATCCCGCATTTCTGGTGTCAGGCCATCTGACATCTCTCTCGTTGCCGTGGCGCTAAAAGCCTTTAGCGCTAACGGCGGATAATCAAATCTTGGCTCCGGTATTTGAAGGGATAAATTCTATTGAGGAACTGATCGGGAAGGACGTGGCATTCCGGTCATTTGCAGATAAAGTTGCGCAAGGGGGACGATACAAGGTCTCCGGAATCTCCGGCTCCCTCACTGCATTCCTCGCAAAATCCACATTCATGTCAACGGGGCGAAGCCTACTGATTGCAGCCGAATCACTCAAAAGAGCTGAAACCTTTCGAGACGATTTAGAAACTTTATTGGGCAAAGAGTTCGTTTATTTTTTCCCGGAGTCCGGCAATTCAATGGGGCAAGAATCGATCACCATACAAGCCTTTCAATCTCATGCACTTCATGGACTGCTCGGAGGCGATCCATCGGTTGTTATATCCACCTTCCGCGGGCTGTTAGAGATGGTTCCCCCATTAGAAGATCTTAATAAAAACCGGATTAACCTGACCGCGGGAGATGAAATCGAGATTGAAACTCTTATCTCCCGGTTAACCAACATCGGATATGAACGGGAGAAAATGGTCTCACGCCCGTTTGAGTTCAGTGTTCGCGGCGGCATTTTGGATATTTTTCCAATATCTTCCGAATATCCGGTGAGGTTAGAATTTTTTGACGACACAATAGATTCGATCAGAGAATTTGAGATTGTCACGCAAAGGTCACATAAACACATTAAAAACATTATGATAGACCCTGATTTTCTTGTTGAAAATCTATGGCGGGGAGTGAGCCGGACCCTTCTTTCGGTTATTCCGCAGAATTCAATGCTTTGGATAGACGGCTATGATAAGCTGGCGCAATTTGCCGACGATGATCCGGACATCGACCTTGAGGAAATTAAAAACGATATTGAGAAGAGAGACGGAGCAGACTTCCTCTCGTTCACGTCGCCGGGATCGATACGGTTTAAATCTTCACCCCAAACAAGATATCGTAGCTCGATAAGCACTTTATCCAAGGACTTGCATAGGTGGGAGACCAATAAGGATTTCGTCTTCGTATTATGCGAGAACGATTTCCATCAGGAGCGACTCAGCAAGACACTCGAAAACGAAGGGATAGCTATCGAAACAGCCCCGCTCTCTGCCGGATTCAACCTTCCTTCTGTGAATTTACACGTTTTAACCGACCATGAGATTTTTCCGTGTGACCTTGAAGGCTTTCTGGAAAATGGTAGCCTTAGGTTCGATATTGTGCTCCTCCTTAGCATTCTTCATCACTATGCCTTGAGTCCTGATTTCGGAAAACCTGAAAAATTCCTAGCCCATGTTGACCGAATCACTGGTAAATATCTTTTTCTGGATATGGGGCAAAACCATGAAGACTGGTTCCGCGACACCCTTCCGAAATGGGATTCTGACTTCATCATAAGGTTTATTAAAATGCATACTTCATTTAATACCGTTTTGCCGCTTGGGACCGATACCGACGATTCCGGTCATTACCAAGGGAATTATGGGCGAACCCTATTCGTCTGTTTTCGTAAATAGGGTCAAATGGATAACCCACAAAAAATTCTCATTTCCGCGATTATTTGTACTGACAATCGGCAGGATTGGTTTTATTTGCATTGGTGGCGTGAGGTGCCGGAATTGGTGTGGCACGCGGTCAGATTCTTGCCTTTGCCGGTCCTGACGCAATGATCCCTCGGGGTTGGTTGCGGACCCTTGTCCAGGGATTCGAAGGCCGGCTGGACCTTGAGAACCCTACCGTATAGGAAACCTATTCATGCCTCGGGTATCCATCATCATTCGGGCAAAAGATAAGGCTGACTCGATCGAGGTGGTGCTCCGAATGATTTATGCACAAACCTTCAAGGACTTTGAAGTTATTATCGTCGATTCAGGGTCGACGGACTCCACCTTGGAGAGAGCACGAAAGTTCCCAGTACGAATCCTGGAAATTCCATCGGAACAATTCACCTACGGGTACGCACTGAACGTTGGGTGCGCTCAAGCCCAAGGGGCCTGGCTTGTAGCCCTGAGTGCACATTGTATTCCCAAGAGTTCATGCTGGCTTGAAAATCTTACTCTCCCAATTTCAGATCCAAAAGTGGCCGGTGTAACTTCCGATGGAATTCATGGATACCTAAGGTGGGATTTGGAAGCCTTTCTTGTGAATCCTCATATTGGACTGTCCAATGCCAATTCAGCCTATCGTGCGGATCTTTGGAAGGAGAAACCCTTTAATGAGAACATGTTGGGCACTGAAGACAAGGAATGGCAATACTACTTTCTCAAACAAGGTTATTGCGTGATAAATGTAAGTGGCGCGGAAGTATTTCGGGTTGATCAAATGGACCTTAAGCACCGTTATCGAAAGGCCTATTGGGAAAGTCATGGCTACACCCAGTTTCTTCCTGATGCCATACTCTTCGAAATGATGGTTGGATTTATTAAACGTTTTCTCTCTAAACCTTCCAGGTGGGAGCTATGGAGATTTATGGGGTCCTGCCGAGGCCTTCTGAATGGTCGAAGAGATCTGAAAAAGCGAAATAACGTTCCCCACGTCCAGTTTTCCTTTCCGCCTACCAATAAAAGAGCCTCCACGACCTCCCCTAATTAGTCTCCTGGTGAATACAAAATTCATGCAAATTCTCCTGGTAACACAGAGAATACGAATTATGGGTGGGCATGAAGCTTATGTTCATGCACAGGCAAACGCTCTTGCCATGCAGGGACACCGATTAACAGTGGCTACCGCAATCAAAGAAGTTTTTTCCCCATGGCCGAAAGAATTAGGTCACAGTATCCAATATATCACCCATGAAACCTTACATAAATTTCTTGATGGCCAAAACACTTATGAAAGAAGGAGTCGCAGGAACAAAGACTGCCCCCTCTTATTATGCGACCCTGACATTGTTTTTACCCATGGAGGCGTCGACCCCTGGATAATAAAAAAGCTTGCTCGCGTTTTACCCACTATCCACTTTGTACATTCACCAGGTGATTATTGCCCTTCTGGTACAAAATATCATCCGAAAAAAGGCCAACCTTGTCATATTAGACCAAGTGCATTTCAATGCCTCACTCAATCTGTGGTTGGTGGGTGTTTTTTTGATGGGGGTGGGAACCAAATGGGGGTTCGACTGATGAGTAGCCTTTTGGGGCAGTTTCAAATGAAACGCCGATTGGTTTACCCCGCTGTGCAAGCCATCGTGGCACAAAGTCATTATGTCGTCGATGAGCTTAAAATGATCTTTGAGAAAACCCCTCATCTGAATAGCAAAATCTTTGTTCTTTCCCCACCCCTTCCCCTAGCAACATTGCCATACAAACCTCAATGGCAAGAAAGTCAGGGATCCAACCAGTTACTATTTGTAGGGAGACTGCATTCGACGAAAGGTGTAGAGGATCTCATTCAGGCTCTTCAGTTTCTTCCAGATGGTTCTAAGCTTACGATTGTGGGTGATGGCCCTCAAAGAAGATTCCTCGAGCGTTTAGCACAAGAACTGTGTGCTCCCCAGACTGTGCGGTTTGTTGGATGGGTAGAGCAGGCTAGGCTTAGGAAGTTGTACCTCACACATACCCTTCTCCTCCTCCCTTCAAGATGGCCTGAGCCCTTCGGTTTAGTAGGTGTCGAGGCCATGGCTCATGGATTGCCAGTGATTGCGTATGACGTAGGTGGGATCTCTGGATGGTTGGAACCAAGTCGAGGTGGATACCTGGTCGAGCCAGGGAATGTGCAAGCGTTGGCAAGAGTCATCGAACAGGCTTTCCAGAATCCAGATGAAATGGATCGGAAAAGTGCAGAAGGCCAAGCCTACATTAAAGCTCATTTCTGCCCAGAAGCCTACCTTAAGAGACTCGAGAAGATCATAGAACAGGCCATGGGCAACTTTCATTTCGATTCCCGAGGATTTAGGCTAATTGGATCAGCAGAGCAGGGAAGCGTCCTGTGAATGGCCTACATTCGGTGTTGGTTTGGCCTTAATGAGCGCAATGATCCAACGGGGTGAATTTACCACTCAAATCATCCGCCGCATCGGAGTAGGGGCCTGGGGTAGAGCGGAAACGATACCTGCCTCCATCTCCCCAATCGGATAGGTCGAAGCGGGGTTCTCGCGACCGCAAAGCTTTCCCAACAGGGCTCTGACGAAACCAATAGCTTACACAACCAATGCTTTTACTGCTCTCTATCCATCGGCGTCCATGATGCCTAATACGCTCTCAATCTCCAAAATTCCAGGCGCCCAGAAAAATTTACGGTTGGCTATCCTCACGAATTGGTACCCGCCCCACATCGGAGGGTCTGCAATTAATATCCACAAGATCTGCCGTGAACATGCAAAGCGGCATGAGGTCACCGTTCTGACACCCCAGCGGTACGGCGGACCTGATGAGGAGGAGATGGAGGGGATTGTTGTGAAGCGATTCCAAAATCGGCATAACCCAGCACGGCTTTACCCTGATACGAACATGCATTCCCTCTGCCCTGGGTTGTTTTTGGAGATACTCCAAGGTAGATATGACCTGGTCATTGCCTACCCCGCACTCACCCCTAATTTCCAGTTATGTCTTCTTGCCACCTTATTGAATCGGACCCCCATAATTCTCACCGTCTTCGACCTTTTAGATTATCGCCGTTTTTCGCTTTCTCAGTTTCCATGTCCAACCCTTTTGGAGAAGTTCTACCGAGAGAAAAGCCTTGCGAAGAGATGGGTTTTCCGATTGCAGCTAAAATGCTGCAAGGGGATCCTGGGCATTGCTCAAACTGAGGTTGACTTTATCCGCCGCTTTAATCCATTGGTTTCACTCACACCCGTCCATGTTGACTTGAGGGAGTTCGAGGAAATCCAGCGGGGAGGTTTTAAGAAGCGGTATTCGCTTGAGGGAAAGAAAATTGTTCTCTCTGTTGGTCGAATCGAACACCACAAGGGTCAGGATATTTTACTGGGCGTAGTTCCTGAGATTATCAAACATGCCCCCACCGCTTATTTTGTCTTCGTAGGACCGGTTACCGAACACGGCTACTTCACTTCAATTCAGGAAATGATTAAGGACCTCGGTGTTTCTGAACATGTGCTCTTTACTGGAGCCCTCACTCGGACTGACGTGTTGCAAGCCTTTCAAGACTGTGACCTCCATGTCGCTCCTGTCCGTTTCATGAATTCGGGAGCCGTCACCCAGGAAGCATGGGCTGCCCGCAAGCCTGCAATTCAGAGTAACCGGGTCGATCCCAACCACATTGAAGAGGGAGTAGACGGCTACATCTTCGATCTTAACGATCCGCAGGATCTTTCTGACAAAATTCTTCTTTTGCTTGGAGATGAAGGTCTGCGGCAAAGACTTGGTGAAACCGGTCGTCGGAAGGTTGCAGAGCGTTTTGATTACGAGAAGGGCATCCTTCATCTTGAGGCGCTTTACGACAGGGTGCTGGCGGGGAAGAACGGTGCGCATCCTTCATTTTAATGAGACCCTGGGGTTTGCGGGTGGGGCCGAGCAATATCTCTATGCTGTGGCTAACGAACTCAAGGAACGAGGACATACCAACCTCTTGCTTTACCACTCTATTGAGGGCCGACAACCACAAACCTTCTGCAAGGCCTTTCTCCATTGCGCATCGGTTGTGAGTCTCCATAGGCCACCCACAAACACCCGGCCGAGAAGGTCTATTTTATCTGGCGAATTTCCCCACCTCTCCCTACAAATTCCGGGCAGAAGGGAAGGGATGTCGGTTGAAACATGGATAAAGGAATGGAACCCCGATATTGTCTATGTCCACCGGTGGCCAGGGATGGAATGGCTTGAGGCCCTTCGCTGTCAGACTCCATTCTTCCGCTTTATCCATGACCATGACTTGGTTTGCCTAAGGACCCATAAGTTTTTTTTCTGGACCGGGCGGATTTGCCAACAGCCCTTGGGCGTTCGGTGTCTTGGCTGCTTGCCCTATTCGAAAAAAGCCTGGCGAGCGGGAGTCCTTCTTTGGCCAATGGCCTTGTCCCGACAAAAGGCCGAGCTTCAGGCTCATGGCCGCTTTAGCCGCCTGTTTGTCAGCACCCCCTATATGAAAGAACAATTGCTCAAAAACGGTATTCCAGACCAGCAGGTTAAGGTTCTCCCCTTATTCACAGAGTACCGCCCTAAATTTCATGCCCAGCCGGAATTGGACACCATTCTGGTTGTCGGTCGCATTGATCGGGGTAAGGGGTTGGACCTTCTCTTGGGTGCCTTGAAACTGGTTAAGCATCCCTTCCGGCTCATTGTCGTGGGAGTGGGTAAGGACCTCAATCGTTGCCGGGTGTTGGCTCAAAGGTTGGGGCTCCAACAAAAAGTCGAATTTGTCGGAAGGATGGACCGTTCGGAGCTTTCAGAGTGGTACCGTCGGGCTCTCATGGTTG
>JADFRB010000109.1 GCA_022561525.1 Nitrospinota bacterium | reverse complement strand
CCATCTGATGAAGAAGGTCGAAAAAATGAATGACACCCGTGACCATAAATTGATTAAAACTTGGTCGCGTCGTTCGACGGTGATTCCTGAAATGATCGGCCACACATTTGCCGTTCACAACGGACGAAAGTTTATTCCTGTGTATGTCTCTGAAAATATGGTAGGGCATAAACTTGGTGAGTTTTCTCCTACCAGGTTTTTTAAAGGGCATGGGGCCGCGAGATCTGAAAAAGCGGTTGCTCTGAAGTAGAAAGAAGGGAAGACGGTCTGTGGCTGAAGCAAGTGCGGTCCTTCGTTTTGTACGAATGACTCCAAGAAAGATGCGGATGGTGATTGATTTGATCCGTGGCCGTGAGGTGTCTGAAGCCTTAACGCTTCTCAAGTATCTTCATCGAGCCGCCTCGCCGGTTGTGGAAAAACTGCTTCACTCTGCTGTTGCGAACGCGGGGCAAAAGGAACTAGGCGATTCGGATTCTTTACGGATTGTCAGGGCCTATGTTGATGGTGGTCCAGTGTTAAAACGCTTTCGGGCTCGGTCCATGGGGCGTGCCAATCCCATTCTTAAACGGACCAGTCATGTCACGATCGTCGTGGCATCAACCGGGAGCTCTTGAGGGTCAGGATGCTGGCCATGGGTAGGACATCCCGTTTAATGCAGGTAGAGGAGTAGGCTGAATTTATGGGTCAAAAAACACATCCATATGGCTTTAGGCTTGGATATACCAGGACATGGAATTCCCGATGGTATGCTAAAAAAAAAGATTTTGTGAAACTCCTTCATGAGGATGTACAGATCCGAAAAATTGTTAAAACACGATTGTATCATGCCGGTATTTCTCGTGTGGAAATAGAGCGATCAGGCAATCAAGTCAAAACCATTATTCATACCGCACGTCCAGGTATTATCATTGGCAGGAAGGGTGCTGAAGTCGATAAATTGAAGGCCCTGCTTGAGCAGAAATATGGTCGTGAGGTGTACGTCACGGTCAAGGAAATTAAAAAACCAGAATTGGATGCACAGTTGGTGGCCGAAAATATTGCCTTACAGTTGGAGAAACGTGTCTCGTTTCGTCGGGCGATGAAGCGAAGTGTTGCGGCGGCCTTGCGATTGGGTGCCAAAGGGATACGCGTGTCGTGCGCGGGGCGACTTGGGGGAAATGAAATTGCCAGGACGGAATGGTACCGGGAGGGTCGTGTCCCGCTTCATACCCTTCGCGCCGACGTGGATTATGGTTTTGCGGAATCCCATACGACCATGGGAATCATTGGTGTGAAGATTTGGATTTATAAAGGTGATGCGGAGCTGCCTTCTTCAAGTAAAGGTGAGCCTTCT
Source organism: Nitrospinota bacterium (assembly GCA_022561525.1). Taxonomy (GTDB): domain Bacteria; phylum Nitrospirota; class Nitrospiria; order Nitrospirales; family UBA8639; genus Nitronereus. The sequence continues at coordinate 5,441 of JADFRB010000109.1, read as the reverse complement.
CTTACCTTATTGTGAAAACGGGAAAACGTAATTTATTATGTTAGCACCCAAAAAAGTTAAATATCGAAAAGTTCATAAAGGCCGGATGTATGGAAAGGCCTACCGTGGTGGAGAGGTCTCGTTTGGCCAGTTTGGTCTGAAGGTGCTTGAGCCAGGCCGGATTACTGCCAGGCAGATTGAGGCGGCCAGAATTGCCATGACGCGTTACGTCAAACGTGGCGGACGTATTTGGACACGGATTTTCCCCGATAAGCCGGTTACCAAAAAGCCCGCTGAAGTTAGAATGGGAAAAGGAAAGGGTAATCCAGAGTTTTGGGTGGCTGTGGTTAAGCCCGGTCGAATACTCTATGAAATGGACGATGTGAGTCGGAGTGTGGCGGAGGAAGCCTTTCGTCTGGCTGGACATAAATTGCCCTTGGCCACGAAGTTTGTGGTTCGTGGGGAGTTGGGAATCTAAGGTAGAGGTGTATGGATATTCAAGAACTCAGAGGAATGGAGTTAGAAGAGGTCGTAGGGAAAGTTCACGGCCTGAAGGAAGAGTTGTTTCATCTTCGATGTCAACTGGCCTTGGGACGAATTGAAAATCCTATGCGAATTCGGCAAGTCCGGCGTGATGTGGCCCGGGCCCGGACAGTCCTTCGTGAGAAGGAGTTGGGCGCGGCGCGGTGATGGGAGTATAGGTGCGAAAGAATGACTAAGGTGAAGCGTCGTAGACAACGTGTGACGTATGGAAAAGTTGTCAAAGATAAAATGGAAAAAACGGTTGTGGTGGCCGTGACAAGATTCGTGCCTCATCCCTTGTATGGGAAGGTTGTTCGTCTGGTGTCCACCTTGAAAGCGCATGATGAGAAAAATGAATCGAAAATTGGAGATCGTGTGAAAATTGTTGAAACCCGTCCTTTGAGCAAAGATAAACATTGGCGTGTTGCGGAAGTGATCGAACGAGGAGAAAAGTCTCAACAGGCATAGATGGGTTTCCTCGATGTTAGGAGTAGTGAATAGGGATGATTCAAAATTATACCTACCTTGATGTAGCAGATAATTCCGGGGCCAAAAGTGTCCGGTGTTTTCATGTATTGGGCGGAACGCGACGGCGGTATGGCGGGATTGGCGATATTATTGTCGTATCCGTCCGAGAGGCCATCCCAAAAGCGGCTGTTAAAAAAGGGCAAGTGGTGAAGGCGGTGATTGTGCGAACAAAGAAGAGTGCCCGTCGGGAAGACGGGTCCTATATACGCTTTGATCGAAATGCTTGTGTACTGGTCAATGACAAAGGCGATCCGGTTGGAACCAGGATTTTTGGGCCAGTCGCCAGAGAGTTGCGCAAAAAGAAGTTTATGAAAATTGTTTCACTTGCTCCTGAGGTTATATAATGGCGCGTAGTCTCGGAAGGAAGAAATCCGGACATGTTCACCAGAAGACTCGGATCAAAAAAGGGGATACGGTCATGGTGATTGCCGGGCGTGAAAAGGGTAAAACCGGCAAGGTGTTGGGGGTATTTACTCGTACCGGAAGAGTGACTGTTGAAAAGTTGAATATTATCAAGCGTCATACAAAACCGACACAAAAGCATAAACAGGGCGGTATTTTGGAACGTGAAGCGCCGTTCGCCATCTCCAATGTCATGATTTTTTCCCAGGGTGTTCAGCGGCCGTCTCGTGTCAGCATGAAAGTGTTGGATGATGGGCGGCGTGTCAGGGTTCTTCGAAAGAGTCCTGAAGAAATTTTGGATAAGGTCTGATGCGTAAGAAACAAACGAGTACAGCTGAGCCGTCGTCATCAAATGGAAAGTCGCTTCCACGGCTGAAGGAAAAATACCGGAACGAAGTCATTCCCAAGATGATCAAGGAATTTGCCTATCGCAATCATATGCAGGTTCCTCGATTGGATCGTGTGGTGCTGAATGTGGGAATGGGAGAGGCCGTTCAGAATGCCAAGCTTCTAGAAAGTGCGGTGTCTGAACTCTCGGTGATTACCGGTCAAAAGCCCGTTGTGACCAGAGCAAAAAAAGCCATTGCCGGGTTTAAGTTGCGGGAAGGGATGGCTATTGGAGCCAAAGTCACTCTTCGGGGGAATTATATGTATGAATTCCTGGATCGATTGATGAATATTGCCTTGCCACGCATCAGAGATTTTCGTGGTGTGTCTCCCAAGGCTTTTGACGGGCGTGGGAATTATACGCTTGGGCTTAAGGAACAATTAACGTTTCCTGAAATAAAGTATGATGATGTGGCATCGATTCATGGAATGGATATTACAATAGTGACCAGTGCAAACCGTAATGATGAGGCCAAAGCTCTGTTGGCCCATTTAGGGATGCCTTTTCGTTGATCTGATTCACCCAAAGGATTGTGTCGGAGTAACTTGTGGCAAGAAAAGCATTACGAAACAAAGCGGCCCTCGAACCAAAATTTCCGGTTCGGCGATACAACCGTTGTACCTTGTGTGGAAGAGTTCGAGCGTTTTTGCGTCGATTCCATATGTGCCGAATCTGTTTTCGATTCTATAGTCTTCGTGGGGACATCCCTGGAGTCACGAAGTCTAGTTGGTAAGTCAATTTTGATTTTCCAACCTCTTTTTTTAAGTGAGGAATACCTATGTCAATGACCGATCCTGTTGCTGATTTGTTTGTCCGTCTCCTTAATGCTGGGGGGCGAGGTCATCCGACTGTTGGTATTCCGGCCTCTAAGTTAAAAGCAAAAATTCTGTCTGTTTTTCAATCTGAGGGTTTTATTCATGGCTTTGAGCAGACAACGCTTAATGGCCACCCTGGACTGACGGTCACGTTGCGGTATCACCCTGGCAGAGAGAAGAAACCAATTCTGGAAGGGATTAAGCGGGTGAGTAAGCCAGGACATCGTAAATATGTTGGAAAATCAGAAATTCCTCGTGTGATGGGTGGATTAGGTGTGGCATTGATTTCCACCTCAAAAGGTGTCGTCACCGATCAGGAAGCACGGAAAAATGGGATGGGTGGCGAAGTGTTGTGTCATGTATGGTAAGAGTTTTCGGGTGTCGTGCCCTAAACGGAAATTAGGATAAACGAGCAGATGTCACGAATTGGGAACAAACCGGTTCCGCTTGCTACAGGCGTAGACGTTCAAGTTGCCGGACGGCAGGTTACCGTGAAAGGTCCTCTGGGTCAGTTACACTGGGGCCTGGCCGATGGTATCAGTGTTGAAGTAAAAGATGGTGAAATTCATGTTGGGCGAAATGGCGATGCTCCACGACTCAAAGCTTTGCATGGATTGACGCGGATGGAAGTCAGTAATCTTGTCGAAGGTGTGACAAAAGGGTATGAGCGGACCTTGGAGCTCACTGGTGTTGGATATCGTGCTCAGGTCCAAGGTCAAGATTTAACACTCAATGTGGGATTCTCTCATCCCGTCTCCGTTTCCCTTCCTCAAGGCATTCACGCTTCAGTCGACAAGCAGACTGTGGTGTTGATCAAGGGGATTGATAAGCGGTTGGTGACTCAGGTCGCAGCCAATATTCGTAGTGTTCGACCACCGGACGTCTATAAACAGAAGGGCATTAAATACAGTGGAGAGGTGTTGCTTAAAAAGGCTGGGAAGGCCGGCAAGAAATAAAAGGTTGTTATGAATGAAGTGACAAAACGTCGAAGATTTTTTCGTCGCAAAGCACGGGTTCGAAAAAAAGTTACAGGGTCAACCTCCAGACCCAGGTTGAATGTCTTTCGAAGTAATGCGCATATTTATGCTCAGATTATCGATGACACTCAGGGCCGAACCGTAGCCTCTGCTTCTTCAAGAGAAAAATCCATCAAGGATACTGTGTCAACCTGTGGATCAAATGAAGCAGCCAAGGCTGTCGGAAAGCAATTAGCGGAACGAGCCAAAGCTGTCAATATTACTACAGTGGTATTTGATCGCGGTGGACGATTGTTTCATGGTCGAGTCAAAGCGTTAGCCGATGCTTCTCGTGAAGGAGGGCTTACCTTTTAGCCCAGGGGGATAATTATTCGTGCGTGTCAATCCTGAAGAATTGAACTTAAAAGATAAACTTGTTTCAATTAACCGCGTGGCCAAGGTGGTGAAAGGCGGGAAACGATTTTCCTTCAGTGCGCTGGTTGTCGTCGGTGATGGTGAGGGCTGGGTTGGAATTGGAAAGGGTAAGGCGGCCGAAGTTCCTCCTGCCATTGCCAAAGCCGTTGGTCGAGCCAAAAAACATCTCATTCGAGTTCCCTTGAAAAACGGAAGTATTCCCCACGATGTTCATGGGTTTTTTTGCGGCGAACATATTCTGATGAAACCAGCCAAAGAAGGGACTGGAATTATTGCGGGTGGAGCGGTTCGGGCCATTTTGGAAGTGCTCGGTGCACATAACATTGTTGCGAAAACATTAGGGAGGGGAAACCCGTTTAATGTGGTTCAGGCCACGCTTGAAGGACTTGCCAAATTGAAAGATCCAGAGGCGGTGAAGAAGATGCGCCAAGCAGGGCCAACCGTCTCTTCCTAACATCCTTAAGTATATTTTTTCATGACTCCATCCAAACCAAGCACTGCAATGAACAGAGTTTCTATCACGCTGAAAAATAGTCCCATAGGGCGTCCTTCCAAGCAACGCGTGTTTTTACTTGGGCTTGGATTACGACGCCTTCATCAGACAGTTGAACATCCCAAAACGCCTCAGGTTCTTGGATTGATTGATAAAGTGAAGCATTTGGTCGAGGTGACATCATTATGAAATTGCATGAATTAAGACCGGCCCCTGGGTCCAAGAAAAAACCAAAACGGTTGGGTCGAGGTCATGGGTCAGGGCATGGTAAAACGTCTGGTAAAGGTCATAAGGGGCTGTTGGCTCGTTCAGGGAATCCTAATATGGCTGGGTTCGAAGGTGGGCAAATGCCCTTGGCTCGCCGAGTGCCTAAGCGAGGATTTCATAATCCATTTCGGGTTGAGTACAGTATCGTGAATCTCCAAGTGCTCTCTGCCCTGTCGGATGTCAATGAAGTCACGCTCCAAGTGTTATATGACAAAGGAATCGTGAAAAAACGATCGAGACCAATCAAGATCCTTGGTGTGGGGGAGCTGACCAAACCCCTCGTTGTAGAAGCCCATAAATTTAGCCAGTCGGCCCTTCAAAAGATCCAGCAAGCGGGCGGACAAGCCAAGGTCATAGGCCGTGCTTGAACGGCTCATTACGAGCTTCCAAAACATTCTCAAAATTCCAGAGTTACGCAGCCGTGTGCTCTTTACGTTGTCGATGTTGGCTGTGTATCGGATTGGGGCGCATATCCCCACACCTGGAATTAATAACGAAGAGCTACAGAAATTTCTCCTTGATCGTGGTGGAGCCCTTCGGGAATTTCGCTGCGACCTCTTCATCCAGGACCGCCGGTACGATGATGCAGTCTTCACCGTCCTTCCAGTTGACCGGCGTCGCGACTTGGTACTTCGCGGTGAGTTGAAGCGAATCAA
>JADFRB010000108.1 GCA_022561525.1 Nitrospinota bacterium | reverse complement strand
AGTTTGGTAAAATGCCTGGACATAGACTGTATTTGTTACACCAAAAATGAGCAGGGCCATTGTAGCAATAGTTTTAGTAGCAGGTTTTGGAATATCCCTGACAAATGAAAAAATTAAAAAAACCAAGAATATTCAAAACTTTTGTAAGAATTTTTCTTAAAATCATTAAGTTTATTAGTAATATCCAGAAAATATTGGGCCAGCCCACTACCCTTATTCATATTCTCAAAAAAAGAGATTAACCTATTACAGGGTATGCTCCTCCGGTTACGGAACAGCTGTCAGGAAGAAAAATAGAATAATCGATGGAGCGGATCGGCTATTTTTTCCGCGGTCATGTGCCCATGCCTGCATCAAGGGTTACTTTCGCGAATAGCAAAAGCAAGGAATTAGACATGATGTTCCGCAATGCCGGGTTTGGCAAAAGTGAGATTCATGCAGTCCCGAATTCCAAAGAACACGTCATAATTACTCAGAAATCGTAAGAGGCCCCCTCACCCTAACCCTCTCCCCAATGGGGAGAGGGGATAAAAATAACATGTTTTTATTACCTAAGACTCTACTCTACATCGCCGACCCCATGTGTTCATGGTGCTGGGGGTTTTCTCCGGTGATGGAGGCGATCGGAAAAAAGTATCAGAATCATGTAAACATTCAATTGCTCGTGGGAGGATTACGGCCAGGCAATACCGAACGGTTTGATGAACACAGACGAGAGTATATTCTGGGCCACTGGCGTGCCGTGCATCAACGAACCGGGCAACCCTTCAATTTCGATTTCCACATGGGTCCAGACTTTACCTACGACACAGAACCCGCTTCCCGAGCCGTGGTCGCGGTAAGAAAGCTCCAAGCCGATCAAGTCTTTTCTTTTTTCCAGGACGTTCAACGAGCTTTTTATGTAGAGAATCTCGATGTCACGAAGGTAGAGGTGTTGGCAGATTTAGCATCTTCACGTGGAATCGATCGGGAACAATTTCTGACCTCATTTCAGAGCGCGGAATTACGAAAAAACGTATTGGAGGAGTTTGATTCTTGTCGAAAATTGGACATCAGTGGATTCCCTACTCTCCTCGCTCAAGACGGTCAACAGGCCACGCCTTTAGCTCATGGCTACCAGCCCATTGAGGCGCTCATTCCTTTAATTGACGCATGGTTGGAAAAAGCGCCAGTTTTGTAGACATCAGAAACACCATGAAATTGTGGGCAGTGCCTACCCTACATGTATTTTCCAACGGAGGTTTCATCATGAAAATCTTTTCTCACATCACCCTGCTCACCGTCACCTTTTCATTGTTTGTGTTGGGGCCATCACACAATTCCCACGCTGAAATGGCGCGATGGAAGGTGGATCACGCCCACTCTACCGTAGGCTTTCAAGTGGCGCATATGGTCATTTCCAAAACGAATGGAAAATTCACGGATTATAGCGGTTTTATTGATATGGATGCCGTGACTCAAAAGGTCAAGGCACTTGAAGTCGTAATCCAAACCCAGTCAGTGTTTACAGATCACAACAAACGAGACAAACATCTCCGAAGCCCGGACTTTTTTGATGTCGAGAAGTTTCCAACGATGACCTATACGATGAAAAGCTACAAGAAAACCGGCGACACTTTTACTGCGGTAGGAGATTTGACCTTGTTAGGAATCACCAAAGAAATCACCTTGGTCGGAACCATGAATGGTGTAGCCAAGGACCCCTGGGGCAACATCCGAGCAGGCTTTACCGGTGAGGGCACGATCAATCGCAAAGACTATGGCATGAAATTTAGCGCCACGTTGGACACCGGCGGACTCCTCGTCGGCGATGAGGTCACAATCAAATTAGAAATGGAAGTGATAAAAGAGAAGCCACCTGCCACGAAAACGAAGAAGGGCTAAGAAAATTCTCGTTTAAGAATTTAAAAGGAAGAGGATATCATGAACCGCACCACAGTGGGCATTGGTGTGGATTTTCACATCACCTGTTTCCAAACCATCTCACTATTAGAAGAAATAGCTCAACCTGGTGGTGATGAAACCGTCATTGCGAAACCCCGCAGCAAGGTCATCATACGGCACGTAAGGGAACAGTCGGCTTTCCACTTCAAGTTTCCAATGACCGCTTAGGCGCCGTTCGGCTTCGACAAACAACAGAACTGACCCAACATTCCGGTCGATGATGGTTCCTGCCAGCAGCGCGGTGTCTTGTTCATCGTTTAAGGTCACTCTCGCACCGATGAAAAAATCGTCATCATTCAGGGTGAATGGAGCCGCGCCCAAATCCCGTCCGTCGTATTGATATTCCGCAAGCACCCCAAGGTCAGCAGTGCTTTCGAAAATCTGAAAGAACGTGTATTCAAATCCCGCCACGCTGGCGAAGAATGGATCGCCATGGCCACTCCGAACTATGGCCTCCAGCTTCCACAACCAGGCGCCAGTGGTGTATTGCAGGTCCAGACTGGTTTGGTGGATCAGGTCGTATCGAGGGATGAACACCATCTGACCTGAGGGTCTCGTGCTGCGGCGGAAGAAGGGTTGGCGGGTCGTGCCATAGAAATGGGCCACGCCGATGTCCCATTCATCCACGGTATGCGCCCAGCGCGCGGCGTAATCGACGTGCAAGCCTTCGGCATCCGATTCGAAACTTGGATGATTGACGTCGACGGGAAGTAGCCCACGCAGGCGGGCGTCGTCATCCGGAAAAGTCCGCTCACGAAAGCCAGGCAACACGAAGAGACTGACCGTACCCCAATCCTGTATGAGGTTGAGATTCACCATGGGTTGCCCTAACTTATCTTCGATGTCGATATCTTCAACCTGGTCGGTTTGATTGATGATGTCGACCAGATGACGCGATTCCGTGACCCCCCAGAACACCTTTGAGATTCCTACGACCAGATCCCAGTCGTCAGCCTGGTGGAGCCAACTCGCTTCTCGAAGATCGGCGTGGGTGCGATGGTCATCGTGAGCATCCAACCGAAGGAAGGGCTCGATCGTGACGCGATCTCTCCGATCGTTCCATTCATAGACCAGTTCGGGTTGGATGACGAGTGAGGGGGAAAAAGTGGTATTGGCCTGACTGGCAAAGCGTGGCTTTTCGGGAAAGGTACGTACCTCTCCAAACACCACGCCAGAAAAATCCCATTCTCCAGACGCTGCGCAAGGCAGTGCTCCCCCTATTGCCAGAGTGATCAGGACAGCAAATAGCCTACGCCAGGAAAGGTTCACCGAGCACGCTTCAGCGAATTCCGATCAAAGGTACGATCGGTGAAGCCATTTTTGAAACGATAATTAGCCCACAGCAAGGCGGTGTGTTTGCCGGTCTGGTGATTGACCATATCCATCCGATCTGGCCGCCAATATTGATCAAGGTAGGACTGGTAATGGAGGAAGGTCAGCGTTTTGAGCAAGGCATTCTTGCGATCATAAAATTCAATCTTCAGTGGGCGATACATCTTTTTATCGATCCAGACAATCCGGCGCGTGTATCCGGAATGTTTATAGACTGGGTATTGTTCAACCGTGAACACCTCGCGACCACCTAAGGTCTCATCACGCAACCACTTATACCGATACTTCTCCACCTCCTGCGACGTCAGGTCTTCATAGGCGAATTCGCTCCCAACGAAGGGACCGGATTTATTCGCCGACGTGATTCGTTTGACCCGCTTTAAGGCAGGAAGGTAGAGCCACTGATCATCAGGTTTCAGCGCATGGGTATAACTTAACAGCGCCGTTCCTTTGACATCTCTTGGCGTATCAAACACCGTCAGACTTTTATCCCCGTCTCCCTCCACTTCCTTCGTCCGGATCCGAAGAGCACGCGTGCTTTCCTCACCATGCTTATTTCGCAGGATCATGAGAAGATCCGATTGTTGATCGAGCCAGCCCGTATCACGGCGGTCCGCTTCCACCGCGATGGCTAACCCTTTTTCTTCCGGTGTTTCGGCCAACACCTCAGGCAGAGGGAGAGTCAACAGCAGGATCAGCAAGAACCACTTTCGCATCTCTTTTCTCCTCAATCTTCATGAGTAATGGTGGAAGGAACAAAAAATCGGCTAACAATGCCAGTGTAATCACAATAGCTGTCAGCAGACCCATTCCTGCGTTCAGTTCAAAACTGGAGGTCGCCAACACCAGAAATCCAGCCACGAGCACTACGGAAGTGATGATGAGCGCACGGCCAACTGTTGTAAACGCATACCGTACGGCATCCTGCGCATTCAAATGTTTCTCACGTCGGGCGCGAAGGTATTTACTCATGAAGTGCACGGTATCATCAACGACGATACCAAAGGTCATTGTGGTCACGACAGAAAGTGCTAAACCGATTTGTCCCACAAAAATCCCCCAAAGACCAAACCCCATGGCAGCCGGTGCCAGATTGGGTATGAGACTCAATAATCCGATTTTGACAGAACGAAACGCGAGGATAAGGATCAGGGAGATCATGATGAGCGCGACCGTCGTTCCTAGCAGCATGCCGATTATGTTTCGTTTCCCGATATGGGCGAACATGACTGATGGACTGCTTGCGTCAACTCCTTGAATGTGTGGTGCATTCTCTGAAAGCCATTGCAGCGCCCGTTGTTCAAGAGCCAAGAATTCCCTAGAGGAAATGGTCTTGAGGGTAGCGGTGACCCTGGTTGAAGATTTATCCACGTTAATCTGGTCATTGAGATCCAAACCATACGGCAACGACATTTCATACAGGAGAAGGTACTGAGCCGAGAGATCACGTTGCGAAGGAAGTCGGTACATGTCCTCATTATCACCATGCATGTTTTTATTCAGTCGCTTCAGGATGTCTGTAATGGTATTCACATGGAGTGTTTCAGGTTGTTGGCGATACCAATTGGCAAAGGCATCCACTTCATGCAGAAATTCCGGTTTGCTAATCCCGCTTGATTCTCCAGCATGAAGGGAATAATTGATGTTATACAGCCCCGTAAGATTTTCGGTTGTGAAATCTGAATCCGTTCGAAAGGTCACGGATTCATCAAAATAATGAACAAAGACATCATTGAGCTCATTGCGTGGAATTGCCGTGATCAACACCACGACCACCGCAGCCATGCCCCATAACAGGGTGTTGCGCCGACGAACAACAAACTCCCCAAGTTTGGCCATGACTATATCCTTCTCATCCTGTCTTGTCTTCACCCGTACCGGAAGAAGGGACAACACCGCAGGGAGGAAGGTCACAGACAACACGAAAGACGTGGCAACCCCCATCGCGACAAAGTTTCCTAAATGGTTAAAAGGAGGCGCTTCGGAAAAATTCATAGAGAGGAAACCCAGGGCCGTCGTCGCACAGGCAAGGAAGATTGGCTGTACATTCACACGCAGGCTTTCTATAAGCGCGTGAGAGGCTTCGGCAGACCATGACGCAGACCATGAAGGAACGTGACAAGAATGTGCACACAATTCGCAATGGAGACCGTCAAAATCACAATCGGCGCTCCTGCAGATGGAGGTGAAATGGGTTGGCCCAAATACCCGCCAAGTCCCATTGCCGCAACAATGGAAAAGCCAATGACCAGGATCGAGGCGAAGGTTCCCAGCAATCCTCCCACCAGTAAGGCCAGGAGGAAGAACATCAATCCAAAACTTAACGGGATCAATGTTTTTAAATCGTGCTGTGCGGATTCTGTAAACGTCATATTCATCATCACCATGCCTGTAAGGTAGACATTGATTCCGTGATGATTCGCACGGATTTCATCAGCCAGTTTTCGGACAAATGCCACCACCTCCGGCACTTCCGTGGTTTCATTGATCCGAGGAAGTTGGACAGTGACATTGACCGCCGTGACATGTCCTTTCGCGGAAACCAGGCGATTGACGAGTAACGGCTCCGTAAGAGCAATCTCCCGTACCGCTTGAAGTTCATCATCACCCAGCGTGGCTCCATCTTCCAGGAGGTCTCGGACAATGAGGTCATCTCCGTTCGCCTCGGTGTATTGAAAGTTCGTAATGGAATCGACACGATTGGAATAAGGGATTTGCCACGCATCCTCCGTGAGCTTTTCAACGACGGCAAGCATGGATTGGGTAAAGACGTTGCCATCGGTCGCTTCGAGAACAATGAGAACATTGTCATTTTTCGCGTAGGTATTTTCCAATGCCTCGAATGCCAAGAGCTCTGGGTTATCCTCACTAAAAAAAATCTGGTAGTTGTTGGTGAAGTACAGATACCGTCCGCCACTGCCTGCCAGGCCTACCAACACCAGGCTGACCACAATTATCCACCAGCGATACCGCAGAACCCATGGACCAAATGCTGTCTCGAATTTCTCCATGAGGAATGGCCTTTTTGAAAAATTAATTTGTCTGGAAATCTCTCGGAACCGGTCCGAGATGAGCAAACGTCACGAGGATGGGTTGGTTTGAGTCAGATGTTTTGATCGTGTGTGGCAAATAGTGGGACTATTCAACGAAAAGGAGATCTGGCCAAAGCCAGCGCACCCGCAGTAGATCCGTTTAATCTTGGACAGGCTCCTGAGCTGGCTCAGCTCCCAACGGTTGGAACACCATGATTAAGGCAGCTAGCAGCGTAAGATTGCTCATGAGGGCCACCATCATGGCAAAACCGGTTAACACGCCAAAGTAGATCGTTGGGATAAAGCTCGAAAAGGCCAGGATGCTAAAGCCCAAGGTAATCGTGATCGCCGTATAATAAATGGCTCGGCCAATACTGCCATGGCACGCCAGAATGGTTTCTCGATAGTTTTGATACTTCACAAATTCCACTTGGAACCGGTGAATATAGTGAATGGCATGATCCACGGCAATACCCACCGTAATCGCCGCAATGGTGATGGTCATAATATCC
>JADFRB010000107.1 GCA_022561525.1 Nitrospinota bacterium | reverse complement strand
GTACTCTCAGTACGTGAGCACGGCAAAAGGGCGAGAAAGCCGCTGGCGGCTTTTTTCAACATTCCCATACAGGAACGTGATCTTCTTTCAGTCCGCAGTACCAAAGTCTCGGATCGAGCCCACCTGGGGAATCTTTCAGAGGCACGAGTCAGGGCAGGGGAGTGTGCTCATGACGGTGGAAGTAGAGCGTAAGGAATATAGTGGATAAACGGATTGGTAAAGTTTAAAATGCCCGAGTATTTTGCATCATAACCAGGAGCATAATTCATGTACTTCATTCATCGTACCAGGGAAGTCCTTATGAGTCTTTCCCATGTGTTGAGATCCGTTTTCATAATGGGTGCTATGGTCGGACTTTTGAGTCTTATGGTTTCCTGTGAGCACTATGGAGCTGGCGGCGGTGGGAGCCATGTTCAGGAAGCCATTTTGCATGCGATGGAAGCGGTTGAACATGGAAACATGGGACATGGCAAGGAAGTGGCGAAACATGCCGGAGTGGCGTTAGAGCATGCAAAAATGGCACAACAGGAATCCCCCAATCCTCACCTCAAGGGGGCTATTGAAGAACTCGATAGTGCCGTGAGCTATGGAGAAATGGGGCTCGTTGGTGGTGGAACGAAGGCTGTGGAAGAGGCTATCGTGCATTTGAAGCAAGTGAAGTAATCCACACCACAGGTAAGAGTTCAAACCTCCCAATCTTAGAGGGAGGGCTCGAAACCTTTGTGAAGGCTCCCCCTGTACTTGGTGGGTTCTTGCCGACAGGACAGGGGGACTTTTTCAAAAGACCTATTTTTGAGGGTTTTGACTCGCCAAGGCTCTTGGGACCAGCGCGGGCCAAAAAGAAAACTATAGTCAGATACCATTAGTACTGTCATTCCCAAACCACACCTGCAAAAAACGTATTTCAAGAAATTTTTTCTGACCCAATTCTTCAAATCGCATTCTTCAATTTTTTGATATTCCGTGAGCGTGCTGCGGAGTTCTCATGCGACCCAAAGTATTGATTTTTCTCACTTTCCCGTATTGCTGCAATGCTCTCTTCTCTTGACTATTCCCTGGATTGGAAGCTAAGGTATTCCTCCTTACCCCTATGGACCTAGGCTTATGGGTCCTAGAGGATGGTTTGTGTCTTAAGCCCTCGATTTTTTTGGAATTATTGTGACTCCATTATCACAAAAAATTTCTTCTCGTATCCGTGAAGCGGGTCATCCGCTTACCTTTGCCCAGTTTATGGAGATGGCTCTGTATGATCCAGACTATGGGTATTATATGACAGGGGGCGATCGTTGTAGCGGAGAAAATTCCGATTCACCAATAGGGATGGATGGGGGAGATTATTACACTGCTCCGTGTCTGTCTCCTTTCCTCGCCAAGTGTCTTGCTCGTCAGTTGCAAGAGATTGATGAACTGTTAGAGCAGCCTACGGAATTCACGCTTCTTGAGATGGGACCGGGAGAAGGCCGATTTATGAAGGATGTGTTAGATGAAGTGACGCGAATCGATCCTGGACTGTGTGCTAGGCTTTCCATCATCTTGGTGGAGAGTAGTCCCTATCTACGAAGGCTTCAGGAACGGATGTTGGAGGCCAATTCCAAAACGGCAAAGATTATGTGGGCATCAAATCTCGGAGTGTTGGACGACGACTCTTTGGTAGGCATGGTGTTGTCGAATGAATTGGTGGATGCGTTCCCGGTCCATCGAGTTCGCATGACCAGTGAAGGATTGAAAGAAATCTATGTCAACCATGTGGGTGGCCAGTTTGTCGAGCAACTTGAAGCCCCTTCAACCGATGAGTTGTCGAATTCGCTCAAAGCTCTCGATGTTGACTTGCCTGTTGGGTTTACCACGGAAATCAATCTGAATGCGGTGGACTGGATGCAGCAGGTGGCGCGTGTGTTGCGTCGTGGGGTGGTGGTCACTATCGATTATGGACATACGAGTCAGGATTACGTTTCCCCCGTGAGAAAAGATGGAACACTCCTGTGTTATTACCGTCATACGGTGGCGACCAATCCCTATGAACGGATTGGTGAACAGGACATGACCGCGCATGTGAATTTTTCAAGCTTGGCCCTGGTTGGTGAACAGGCTGGGTTGTCGCTCACGGGGTTTACCAATCTCATGCATTTCTTCATGAGCCTGGGTATTGATGAAATGGTCGCCGAATATGATCAAGAGTCCGACGAGGTGCAGGCTGTAGTGCAACTGTTACGGCCTGAGGGGATGGGCACGACATTCAAGGTGTTGATCCAACACAAAGGGTTGGAAGTCCCCACACTGCAGGCTCTTCGGCATCGGCCGTTTTTTGAACATGTGCTTAGGGCTCGCGCAAGAATAGCTTCCCATGTTTGAGCGTCGATCCATCCTGTCTGGCGGCGTTGCTCGTCCTTTCCATATGAGGAGTATGCGCAGTCCTCGCGCCTTGCCAGACAGGTGTCTCAACACCCAAACATGGAAAATTATTTTTGCGCGAACCCTTACTCCGGTGGGATGTGCAAATTAATATTTTTGTGTTCGCGCGTACATTCATTGCCAAGGTTGATTAAACATGGGTAGTGAAGCCGTTCCATTAAATTATATTCCCATCGTGATCTTTATTGGTATTGGGATTGCCTTTGGCGTGGTTTCCCTGGTGATCGGATTGTTCGTGCGTCCGAGTCGGCCCTATCGAGCCAAGCTCCTTCCTTACGAAAGCGGCAGCCCGTTGTTTTCGGATGCTCGCATTCAATTTCCCATGCGGTATTACATCATCGCGATGCTGTTCGTGATTTTTGATATTGAAATCGTCTTCATGTTCCCATGGGCCGTGGCTTTTAAAAAGCTGGGTCTGTTGGGACTTATTGAAATGGGATTGTTTATCGCTATCCTCGTGGTTGGTTATTGGTATGTCTGGAAAAAAGGTGCGTTGGAGTGGGATTAATATCGGTATCCGTAAAGCGTGATGCGTAATGTGAAAGAGCTATTTTTCTTTCCATCTTTTTGTGTCACCCCTCACGCATTACGGATTACGCCTCATGAAGGGTTTTATATATGGGTATTCTTGAACGACAGTTTGAACCCAATATCGTAACCACCAATCTCGATTTTATGGTGAGTTGGTGTCGGAAGTCGGCCTTGTGGCCCATGACATTTGGATTAGCGTGTTGTGCCATTGAAATGATCGCGACGGCGTCTTCTCGGTATGACATCGATCGTTTTGGGGCAGGCGTGTTTCGAGCTTCGCCGCGACAATCAGATGTCATGATTGTCGCTGGTACGGTGTGTCGGAAAATGGCACCCGTCATTCGTCGTATTTATGACCAAATGGCCGAACCGCGCTATGTCATTTCTATGGGGTCCTGTGCGACTTCTGGGAATCACTACAATAGTTATAGTGTGGTCCAAGGGGTGGATCAGATTGTTCCGGTCGATATCTATATTGCGGGCTGCCCTCCGCGGCCAGAAGCGTTGCTCGATGGGTTGATCAAGCTGCAAGAGAAGATTCAAAAGGAAAAAGTTTTCGTGAAATAATTACTACGTAACCCGTGAACCGGGATGCGTGAACTGTAAAAAAAAGCCGTTTCACCATTTTAAGCATAGCACTTCACGGATAACGGTTAATGCCCCATAGGACGATTTGGCAGGATAAATCAATAGGAAGTTAAAGGCGTCACGCCTAACGCATTACGGTTTACGGATTTTATGCATCGCGTACTCGAAACATTACAAGAACGGTTTCCCTCAGCAGTCCTCTCAGTCACGGAGGATGCACAGCGAGGGGAGTTGTCTGCCAAGATTCGTGCGAAGGATCTGGTGGATGTTGCGCGTTTTCTGCATGATGATCCGGGGATGGCTTTTGATCATATCACGGATATCTGTTCCGTCGATTACCCCGATGATTCCGATCGCTTCGAGGTGATTTACCAATTTCTGTCGCTTCCACATTGTACTCGCATCCGCCTGAAAGCGCGTGTGACTGAAGATGACCCCACGATTGGCACTGTGACCTCGATTTGGCAAGGGGCCAATTTTCTTGAACGCGAAGTGTTCGATCTCATGGGCATTCGTTTTGATGGGCATCCCGATCTTCGGCGAATCCTTCTGCCGGAGGACTATGATGAGGGTTATCCCTTACGAAAAGATTTTCCGACTGAGGGTAAGGGTTGGCGGAGCCGTTTTGATTTTTTGCCTCGCTTGGACGAACCGGCAAGTCCATGGACCGAAGCCGACATTCCTGATGATCAGCGGCATGTGTTCATGGCCGGAGATACACCGGGAAGTGGGAAACGTAAAACAGAAATGCTGTTAAATATGGGGCCTCAACATCCGAGCACGCATGGTGTGTTGCGGGTTGTGCTGGAACTTGATGGTGAGCGAGTGACCAAGGCTATCCCGGATTTGGGTTATTTGCACCGTGGTGTCGAGAAGCTGGCGGAAGGCCTGAACTACATGCAGATAATTCCGCATACCGATCGTTTGGACTATACGTGTGCCATGACCAATAACTATGCGTACGTGCGTGCCGTGGAGAAGCTGGTTGGTGTGACGATTCCCGAGCGAGCGGAATATGTGCGAACGATTATTGCGGAAATCCAACGTATTATCGGCCATTTGTTTTGGTTGGGCACCCAGTCCTTGGATATCGGTGCCATGACCGTGTTTTTTTGGACGTTTCGGGAACGGGAAGTGTTGTTGGATTTCTTTGAAAATCTTTGTGGTGCACGTTTGACGGTGAATTATTATCGAATTGGCGGAGTGGATAGCGATTTGACGCCGGAACTCATCGAAACGCTCAAAGAATTTCTGCGAACATTTCCCGAGCATCTGAAGGAATACGATATTCTTCTTAAGACAAACCGTATTTGGCTGTCTCGAACAAAAGGTGTGGCGGTGATTTCTGGCGATGACGCGATTAATTTTGGGCTGACCGGTCCCACGTTACGTGGATCAGGAGTCGCGTACGACATACGGAAACTCGAGCCCTATGGTGTGTATGATCGAGTCGAGTGGGATGTGCCGGTTGGCAAGGATGGAGACACCTACGATCGGTACTGGATTCGTGTGGAAGAAATGCGGCAAAGTGCTCGGATTGTTGAGCAATGTCTGGAGCAAATGCCGGAGGGCCCGATTATAGCAGATCTCCCGCAAGTGATTCCCCCGCCTAAGCCTAAAGTCATGCAAGATATGGAAAGCTTGATCCATCATTTCATCATTTTCACTCAAGGATTCAAGCCACCCAAAGGTGAGACCTATTGTGGGACGGAGGTGCCCAAAGGAGAATTGGGATTTTTCTTGATCAGCGATGGAGGACCAAGGCCGTATCGACTGAAAATTCGCTCCCCATCCTTTGTGCATATGGGCGCGTTTGATTTTATGGCGCGCGGGTATTTGATCTCGGACATTATTACAATCTTTGGCACGTACGATATCGTCATGGGCGAATGTGATCGGTGAGGAACGTGAGGCGTAATGCGTGAAGCGAAAAAAAAAGGATCGCCACGGATCACACATTACGAATAAATCATCATGCTTGTAGAAAAACATAAAGACTATATCGACGATCTTTTAGGCCGATATCCCATTAAGCGGTCGGCCTTACTGCCTTTGTTAAATCTGGCTCAAAAGGAAGAGGGATACGTGAGTCAATCAGCGATGAAAGAAATCGCTAGGATTTTAGATCTGACTCCTCCACAGGTGTTTGAGACGGCGACGTTTTACACGATGTTGAGTCTCAAGCCCATTGGAAAGTTTCACATCCAGGTGTGTCGGTCTTTAATGTGCGCATTGGTTCGGGCGGATCATTTGATCCAGTGGCTGCAACAGCACCTTGGCATTGCCGTTGGCCAAACAACATCGGATAAATTGTTCACGCTCAGCGTTGTTGAGTGTCTGGGATCATGTGGCACAGGGCCTATGATGCAAATCAACGATGAGTACTACGAGCGCTTAACGGAAGAAACAGTCGACCAGATCTTAGAGGATTTAAAACGAACCGGTGATTGTGCGTTGAAAAGCGGACCGTATATGGTGCCGGAGCCACGGTAATCTGAAGGTAACTACTCATGTCACCCCCCTTTTACCCCAGGACGGCGTTGCTGTGGTGCTCAAATCCTCACGTATCTCATATACGCTCCGGTTTTCCGCTCCTCGCGCCTTGTCCTGAGGCAAAATTGGGGCAACCTGAGCAGTTACATCTGAAGAGAGACATTTGCTATGGAACCGTTTGAAAAAATCTTAACAAAAAATATGAGTAACCCCGCGTATACCGGTTCGCTTCAAGACTATGAAGCGACTGGAGGGTATCAGGCTTTTCGGAAGGTGTTAGCCGGGGTTCCGCAGAACGACATCGTCGAGATGGTCAAAAAATCTGGTCTTCGTGGTCGGGGAGGCGCGGGGTTTCCTACAGGCGTGAAGTGGAGTTTCCTTCCAAAAGATTACCAGGGGCCGAAGTACCTGTGCTGTAACGCGGACGAAAGTGAGCCGGGGACATTTAAAGATCGACAGCTCATGGAACGCGATCCTCATCAGATGTTGGAAGGGATGGCGATTACGTGTTACGCCATCGGAGCGGAAACGAGTTATATCTATATACGAGGCGAATTCCGGGTAGGCGCCCAAATCTTAGAACGCGCCATCGAAGAGGCCAAGCAAGCCGGGCATTTGGGTTCAAATATTCATGGGAGTGGGGTGACCATTAATATTTATGTTCATGCCGGAGCCGGAGCGTATATTTGTGGGGAGGAAACCGCGTTGCTTGAATCGTTGGAAGGCAAGCGGGGCAAACCGCGAATTAAACCGCCGTTCCCTGCCACGCATGGTCTCTACCAAAAACCAACAGTGGTGAA
>JADFRB010000106.1 GCA_022561525.1 Nitrospinota bacterium | reverse complement strand
TGTTGACCCTGATCAATGACATTCTGGATCTTTCAAAGGTCGAAGCCGGGCACATGCATATCCACATGGAGGACGTCGACCTCACCGAATTTCTCAGTGGCCTGCAACGGCAATTCAATCCGGTTGCCCAAGACAAGGGAATTGCATTCGAGATGGAGATTGATTCAGGTATGCCGCCCACGATGCAAACGGACGGGCAGAGAACGGAGCAGATTCTTAAAAACTTTCTTTCCAATGCCTTTAAATTTACGCGTACCGGTGCGGTAACAGTCAGGGTTCATGTTCCAGACACCGAAGTGCAATTCCACCAAGACGGATTGGTCCACGGAAAGGTCGTGGCTTTCTCGGTTACGGATACCGGCATTGGCATCCCGGAAGAGAAACAGAAGGCCATTTTTGGAGCGTTTCAACAGGCTGATGGGTCTACCTGTCGGAACTTTGGGGGTACGGGTCTCGGTCTCACCATTTCCCGAGAACTGACTCGACTCCTGGGTGGGGAAATCCAACTGCAAAGCCGGCAAGGGGAAGGCAGCACCTTTACCCTCTTTTTGCCAGTTGAACCCCGAATGGTTGCGGCTGAGTACGGTTCTTCAAAACCACCGTACTCAAGATCTTCCTCCCCTGCAATGAACCAGAACGCTATTGTAGGTGCTGCTCAGACTCAGGACTGTGGTCATGCACTCTCCCTCGTACCGTTTCTTCCCGATGACCGTGACGAGATTCATGAAGGGGTAAAATCCACGCTCATCATTGAAGACGACATCCACTTTGCCAAGATCTTGATGGAGATCACTCGAAAAAAGGGCTACAAATGTTTGGCAGCAGGAGATGGAACGAGTGGCGTGCAGCTGGCTATGGCCTTCAAGCCAAGTGCGATTATTTTAGACCTCGGGCTTCCCGATATCGACGGACAACACGTCCTGAATCAATTGAAATCCCGCCCCGACACAAGCCACATTCCCGTGCATATTCTTTCTGGTCGTGGTGACCTGTCGGACTTCCTTGAAAGGGGTGCCGTAGGGCACCTGACCAAACCTGTCAGTTCCGAGGATATCGATGGGGCTTTTACCAAAATCGAAATGCTGCTCAGGGCAGAGATTAAGAACCTGCTCGTAGTTGAAGATGATGCGGCCAGCCGAAAGGCCATGACTCAGCTCATTCAGAGTAAAGGCATTGACGTCACCGTGAGCGCCACCGGTCAAGAAGCGTACGACATCCTTCGGGCGATGAAGGTGGACTGTGTCATCCTTGATTTGCACTTACCCGATATGTCGGGGTTTGAACTACTGCGTACGATCAGTGAGGATGCGTCGATTACCATGCCTCCGGTGATTGTCTACACCGCCAAAGATTTAACCCGCGAAGAAGACCAACAATTGCGTGAATTTGCATCCAGCATTGTGATCAAAGGAGCCGATTCCCCAGAACGCCTGCTTGACGAGATTTCCCTCTTTCTCCATCGCGTGGAATCGTCTCTTCCTGCCACCCACCAAGATGTCACCAGGGTTTTCCACGATGCTGAGCAGATGCTGAGAGATCGAACCGTGTTGCTGGTGGATGATGACATGCGCAACACCTTTGCGCTTTCAAAAATGCTGCGGAAAGAAGGCATGAACGTGGTCATCGCTGACAATGGGCACCTGGCCCTCGAAAAATTAGACAGTGAACCAGACATTGAGCTTGTGATCATGGATATCATGATGCCGGTGATGGATGGGTTCGAAACCATGCGCCGCATTCGTATGGAGAAACGGTGGGAAATGCTCCCCATCATTGCTCTCACCGCAAAGGCGATGCCGGAAGACCAGGTGAAATGTATTGAAGCGGGTGCCAACGATTATTTAACCAAGCCTCTGGATTTGGAAAAGCTGCTTTCCCTCATGCGAATGTGGCTCTTTACGGCCGTATGACACACACCGAGCTTGAAAAGATCGAGACGGATCTCCTCCTGGAAGGAATCTTTCAGCGCTATGGGTATGACTTCCGACACTATGCCCGCGCCTCACTGAATCGACGGATCACCCATCGGTTGCAGCAATCACACTTGGAGCATATCTCGGACCTTCTCCCTCGAGTGCTCTATGATGAAGATTTCTTCAATTGCTTTTTGACGGATATGTCCATCACCGTGACCGAGTTTTTCCGGGATCCCCCGTTCTACCAGAGCTTTCGAAAACTGGTCATTCCGATTTTAAAAACCTACCCCTATATCAAGATCTGGCATCCTGGCTGCGCGACGGGCGAGGAAGTGTATTCGATGGCCATGGTCTTACACGAGGAAGGGTTTCTTGGTCGAACGCAGATCTATGCCACCGACTTGAACAACCATTCTTTGGAAATTGCAAAAGAAGGGATCTACCCTATTGAGGGGATGAAGCAGTCCATAGCCAGTTATAATCGATCAGGGGCCAAAGCCTCATTCGGAGAGTATTATCACGCGCAGTATGAATATGCCCGAATCCATGATTGGCTCAAGGGCCACATCATGTTTGCGAATCACAACCTGGTCACCGATGGGATCTTCGGTGATATGAATGTCATCATCTGTCGAAACGTCCTGATTTACTTTGATCGAACCCTTCAGAGTCAGGTACTGCGCCTCTTTAGTAACAGTCTGTGCCATCGGGGATTTCTCTGCCTCGGCACGAGAGAGACGGTGGAATGTACAGACGTCCAGTGCCAATTTGAAGCCGTGGCCAACAAAGAAAAAATCTATCGGAAGATGTGAGGCGTGGCTCGTCGCGTGTGAAAGTACGAGGGACGAATAACAGATGACTCAGCACTATGACGCTATTGTGGTGGGGACCTCCGCAGGGGGATTTCATGCGCTGTCGGCTATAGTCGCTGAGTTCCCGGAAACCTTCTCACTCCCTGTGATTGTGGTCCAACATACGAAAGAGGACAACGATGAATTTTTGGCAAGGCATCTCAATCGCCAGAGTGCCCTATGGGTCAAGGAGGCAGATGACAAGGAGGCGATTCAGTCTGGACGGTTGTATCTTGCTCCACCAGGCTATCACTTGTTGATAGAAGCCGATCGGTCTTTCAGTCTCTCGGTGGATCCCCGGGTGAATTATTCACGGCCTTCGATTGATGTGTTATTCAGCAGTGCCGCCGATGTCTACCAGGACAACTTGATCGGCGTAATCCTGACGGGGGCGAACTCCGATGGCAGTCAAGGTCTCCGGAACATCAAAGGACGTGGTGGATTAGCTATTGTCCAGGAGCCTGACTCCGCTGAGGTTGCCTACATGCCTCGAGAAGCCATCGCCGCTACCCCAGTAGACCATGTTTTGGCATTACAGGAGATTGGCCCTTTTCTTCGACAATTTCACGAACCGATCCTGGTCAAGGTATGAGCATGCAAGAAGCCCCACATCACACAACCCAACTTCCAAAGATCCTGGTGGTTGATGATCGGCAAGAGAACTTGTTTGCCATGGCAACGGTGTTAAAACAGCTGGATGCTGAGGTCGTGACCGCCCTGTCGGGCAATGAAGCCCTTTCCCATGTGCTGCGTCATAGCTTTGCCCTGATTTTGATGGATGTTCAGATGCCCGAGATGGATGGATTTGAAACGGCTTCGCTGATCCAAGAGTATGCACACTCCAGTCATGTGCCCATCATCTTCGTGACCGCGATCAACAAAGAACAAAAATATATCTCCCAGGGGTATCAATTGGGAGCCGTGGATTACCTGTTTAAGCCGGTTGATTCCGACATCCTCCAAAGTAAAGTGAAGGTCTTTCTCGAGTTACATCGGGAAAAGACAAATTTGGGCAACGTCTTACATGAATTGAAGGACACGCAAATTCAGCTTGAACGCAACCATCAGGAATTGGCTGAAGCGCATCACCAGGTCACGACATCAAAGTCCTACGTGGACAATATTATCAAGTCGATGACGGATGCCCTGGTGGTCATCGAATTGGACATGACCATTCGCTCGGTAAATCAAGCAACGCTGTCTCTGTTAGGTTTCAAGGAGCAGGAGTTAATTGGACAGCATCCTGATCTCATCTTTGGTGAAGAATTAATTCAAGGATCGATTTTGGAAGAACTGGTGAAAAGCGGTTCGGTCTATGATCTCGAGGCAACCTATCTGACAAAAGATCAGGGGACCATTCCGGTATCATTTTCCGGTTCAATCCTGAAGGATGACCAAGATCGCTTTCAGGGAATCGTCTGCCTGGCTCAGGATATCACCAAACGCAAGCTTGCCGAGGCCGAAATCGCCGAAGCGAGGGATCGTGCCTTGGAAGCCGCGCGCCTGAAGTCGGAATTCCTAGCCACCGTCAGCCACGAGATACGGACGCCGATGAATGGCGTACTCGGGATGACGGAATTGCTCCTGGACACCCCATTGACAGCGGAACAACTGGATTATGTGGAATCCGTGCGAATCTCGGGGAAAAACCTGCTCACGATCATCAATGACATCCTCGATTTTTCCAAGATTGAAGGCCATAAACTCAGCCTTGAGATCATTGATTTCGATTTGCGGACGGTCGTCGAAGAGGTCATGGACTTATTAGCCGCCCAGGCTCAAGGGAAAGGACTGGAATTGGTGGGTCTTGTGTATGCCACCGTGCCTAGTGCCGTGCGTGGAGATCCTGGACGGTTACGGCAAATCCTCACCAACCTTGTTGGTAATGCGGTCAAGTTTACCAGCCAAGGTGAAGTAGCGGTGCACGTGACATCCGTAGAGGAGACTGAAAAGGACGTGGTGATACGATTTGACGTCACCGATACCGGCATCGGCCTTCCTCCAGAGACGCAGGAACGTCTCTTCCAACCTTTTTTCCAGGCTGATGGTTCAACTTCACGGAAGTATGGAGGAACAGGTTTAGGATTGGCCATTTCCAAGCAGCTCACAGAAATGATGGGGGGGGACATTGGGATATTCAGTGAACCAGACCACGGAAGCTTGTTCTGGTTCACGGTCCGATTGGCCAAGCAGCCGGTGACTTCTTCAATCATGACGCCTCGTGAGGATTTACAAGGACTCCATATTTGTCTGGTGGATGATAACGGGACCAACCAGATGCTGTTGCAACATTACACGGGAATATGGGGCATGCGGTCGGAAACCGCGAATGATGGCCCACAAGCCCTTGACCGACTTCGTGCAGCTTTTGACAGAGGGGACCCCTTCGATCTTGCCATTCTGGATATGCAGATGACTGGAATGGATGGTTGGGCTTTGGCACAGGCCATGAAGGGCGATTCCAATCTGTTCTCAATTCAATTGGTCCTGCTGACTTCTTTGGGAACCCCGGGTGATGGAAGAATAGCACAGGAAACAGGTTTCGCAGCGTACCTCACAAAACCCGTCCATGAATCGCAGCTCTACCACACCTTATGTCTCGTGATGGGGAAAACGAATGAGACGGAGAACTGTCCATCGCCTCCATCAAGGATCATTACCCAACATACGCTCAAAGAAGTTCAAGCCCAATCACGACCACGGGTTCTTGTTGTAGAAGATAATCCCATCAACCAGAGGTTGGCTTTACGCATGTTGGAAAAACTTGGCTGTCGTGTGGATATTGTGGGAAATGGAAAAGAAGCGATCGACTCAGTAACCCAAACCTCTTACCAGGTGGTATTCATGGATTGCATGATGCCTGAGATGGATGGGTGTAAAGCGACACAAGAAATAAGAAAACGTGAAGGGTTAGGCGTGAAGGGTGATGAGAACGATAGCGAAACGTCTCATGTTTCACCGGTTACGGATCACGCTTCACGGATCACGCCTCACGTTCCCATCATTGCCATGACGGCTAATGCCATACAGGGTGACCGTGAAAAATGCTTGGAAGCTGGGATGGATGATTATATCGCGAAACCGATTACGTCAGAAGTTTTGGCTACCATGCTCAAACGATGGGTTCCTGATGAACCTGAACAGGCTGCCATGAGTTGGCCACAGGACTCTCAGAATATTCTCGGCCCTCCGGGCAGTCTTTAGGACAAGGCTACACCCATTGAGGAAGCCTTTGAGGTTCAGAGTATTGGCTGACCTCCTGAACACTCCGCAACAGGGATACACCCCTTTCCAAATCCACGGTCGTGGGTTCAAATCCAGAAAAATTTCTAGCTCATGATGAAATGTAAGTAGTTCAGAAACACAATGAAGGAAATTTGGAGCGGGAAAAGGGATTTGAACCCTCGACCCTCGCCTTGGCAAGGCGATGCTCTACCACTGAGCTATTCCCGCTCTCCAGATAAAGTCAGGTAGATTTCGATTCTAGTTTCCGTAATAATACCGTGTCAAGGAGGGATCAGGGTCTTTTGGCCGTAATTTCAGGTACATGCTTGTTTGCTAAAGTTTGGATACACTGATGCCGATTTATTGAGTGTTTCCTCGGAGACCAAAGTCCCAAGGCATTGACTTAAGGGGGATCTGAATGGGAACCTGGAATTGTCGTTCTCAGTTGTTTAATAGACCATTGGGTTTGTACAGTGTTTCATTGTTCTCACTTTTAAGAGGTTGCCATGCATATTAGCGTACTTGGAACGGGGTATGTGGGATTAGTGACAGGGGCCTGCTTTGCAGAATTCGGTCTAACCGTCACGTGCATGGATGTGGACCCGACACGCATTGAAAAATTAGAAAATGGCGAAGTGCCATTTTATGAACCTGGATTAGCCGAACTGGTGGCCAAAGGTCGCAAATCAGGACATTTGAAATTTTCCACGGATTTGAATTCCACTCTGGATACCGCACTGGTGATCTTTATCGCGGTCGGGACCCCTTCCAGACCTGACGGTTCCGCTGACCTCTCCTACGTGGACGAGGTGGCACGAAGCATCGGCAGCCGC
>JADFRB010000105.1 GCA_022561525.1 Nitrospinota bacterium | reverse complement strand
TAGATGGCACTGTCGGTTAATCCAGAGCCCGTGGACCAGTAGATGGTTCGGTTGGCGTCATCCACTGCCAGACCTTCCACTCCTCCGACGGTGATGCCGTTGTCGGCCGGCTTGAACAGCGGAGTGGCGCTCGCTGTGTTCACGTCCACGTAGTAGGCGAATTCGTTCTCATCCTCCTGTCCCACGATGACCTGGGCATTCGTAACCGTCGCCAAGAGCGACGTCAACTTGCCCAGAGATCGTAATCACGTACTGTCTCCGAGACTCGTTGTGCAAGTCGTAGAAGTAGCCCGGGTCGCGACTACGAAAGTTAATCGGTCCTTTCGCTGGATCGACCGCCCAATGATCCATTTACTCCGTCGAACGACGGAAAGTTCAAAGCACCGTCGCTCCGAAACATCGGATTGACAGCACCCTACATGCACGATGGCCGATTGGCCACCTTGCTGCAGGTGGTCGACTTTTATGATCAAGGGGGAACCCCCAATCCTTACCTTGATCCCGTGATCAAGCCGTTAAATTTATCGAATCAAGAAAAAGAAGATTTAGTGGAATTCTTACACGCCTTGAACGGAGAAGGCTGGGAGGTTTTGCCACCTGCTACATTTCCAAAATAAGTTTCCAGTGGTGAAGATAAAGCGGGACTATTCAAAACCTGTCCTGAGCTATTCAACCTAGAAACCCAGTTGGATTACAAAAGTCCGCGCAAGCTCTTGGCATACCCGGCACAATACAAAAATGTCTCCTCACCAGAGAGATGACCTCGACTTTTTGTATTTCACCATATACACCAATATCTTACACAGCTGTTTTGCGCCCAACTGCCGTTTCTAGGTTCAACTTTACTCAGAACAAATCTTGCCGAAGGAAAGTCATTTCGTGGAAACAAGAAATCCAGGATGTAGCCGGCCTTGATAAACCTCAGCCACGGGGCCTTTCATCGTCAGGTTGTACTGGGAGTCCACGGTAATCAAAAGACTTCCTCCCGGCGCTTTTACCGTCACGGGGCTTGTGATCAGTCCCAGCCGCACACCGGCACTCGCCGCCGCACACGACGAAGACCCCGAAGCTTGCGTTTCCCCAGCCCCCCGCTCCCAAATTAACATATAGATGGACTTGGGCCCGGTGGGTACGGCGAGTTGGACATTCGTGCGCTTGGGAAAAATCGAATGATGTTCGAGCTCAGGACCCATTCGCAGCAAATCATCACGGGTCCACTTCCCGCCCTTATCTTTAAACACAACACAGTGTGGGTTCCCAACGCTGACCCCCGTGAACCGTAAGGATCGGCCCACGGCCTTTATCGGCTGAAGAATGAGCTCCGGAGCACGGATGGTACACGGCAACGCACTAGGTTGAAATGACGCTTGACCCATATCGACCGTCGCCCCGATCACCTGCCCTCGATGATCAAGTTCTAAATCGAGGTGCACCATCCCACCCTTGGTCTCGACGCTGAAGGATCGCCGCTTGGTCTTCTTGGTGGCATACAGATAGCACCCGAAAATCCGCAACCCGTTTCCAGATTTCTCGGCTTCGCTGCCATCGGGATTATATATCCGTAACCCAAAGTCGGCTTTCTTTGATGGCGTTAACGCCAAGATACCGTCACTGCCCACACCCCAATGACGATCGCAAATGGCCCGAATGTTCTTCGGCGTCAGTTTGAAACTTAAATCCTTCGGGTTGAGGGCAATATAGTCATTCCCCAAACCATGACCCTTGAAAAATGCATTCTTCATGACTGCCCCTGTAAGAATGGTTGACCTGAAAGACACATATGATCTTAGAATCGGCAGTTGGATCACAAAAGTCCGCGTAAGCTCTTGGCGCACCTGGGAAAATAAAAAAATGTCTCATCACCACAAAGGTGACCACGATTTTTTTTATTTCCCCATGCACACCAATATCTTGCGCGTCTTTTTTGCGCCCAACGGCCGTTTCTAAGATGATCTACCCGCAACTGCGTTTTGCCAGCCGTTGAATCCGTAAGTGACCAGAATTGTTGGATTATTGAAGGAATGCCTTACCGGCATCCTATGAGATTTTCTAAAGATAATTAAAAGCGAGGTCAAATTACAACGAGGGAAGATCGGCGGGGAACATTTTGACAAAAATGTGAGGTGAAAGCCTAACCGTGATCAGGACGGCCAGTTAGTGTTGAATGGCTTGGGCGCGAATTTGCCCATACGCGTCACGGACCGCCGCATATAAATCTAGCGTATCCTCTTCGATGCCTTCAAAGGTTGCAAGGCTCTGGGCGCGAGTATTGACAGTTTCACTGCCCCGTTTAGAAGCCTGAGCCACAAACGGCAACACGTAATTCAAAGGATCCAGGGCTAAGTCTGCAAGCGTTCCGATGCCATCTCGAACCGTCGTTGGAGGTAAAAATGGCAACACCAAGTAGGGTCCTGATTCCATGCCCAGCTTGGCCAGCGTTTGACCGGCATCTTCTTCAGCAGGCGCGGTGAGACCAAACTGCGCTTCGGCCACATCGAAAAACCCTGCCAGACCGATGGTGCTATTGATCAAAAACCGGCTGACAACCACGCCGGCCTCAGAGACCTTGCCCTGAAGCAGATTGTTGGTCAGGCGCGGTATAATGCGGATGTTTGAAAAGGCATTCCCCAAAGCCTCTTCAGCCACATCAGGCATGATGGCATGATATCCTTGCGCTACGGGTCGGATGAAATTTCGATCCAAGCTAAGATTAAAATCAAACACCGTGGAATTGAATCCTTCCCAGGGATCCGGTACGACTTCCGAAAGACCTTCATCAAAGGGGTCCAAATAGGTATCCTCCACCGTATACTCTTCGAGCGTGAGTACCTCATCGTCCTGGTTGCTCACATTCCCATCGTTTTTGCCGTCAATAAGCAGGGCCATCAGAGGGTTTGGCGTCTCCGAGCGGAACGGTCGTTGTTGAACATCCAAGATCCTCTGCTCGACTTGACCAATCTGATGATCAAGCTGCCCTTGTTGTAGGAGAAGAGCCACCATGACCGAACTTTCATCATTGGAATCGGCTAAGGGCTCGCGCAAGAATAACTTCCCATGTTTGGGTGTTGAGGCACCTGTCTGGCAAGGCGTGAGGACTGCGCATACTCCTCGTATGGAAAGGACGAGCAACGCCGCCAGACGGGATGGATCGACGCCCAAACATGGGAAGTTATTCTTGCGCGAGCCCTAAGGCCAAAGACCCTCCAAATGTAAGGCCGACGATCAATGTTGAAAGGGAGGCGAGTGCGTGAAACTTTGATCTTGGTGACATCGGGCTCTCCTTAAAAATCTTTCTGAAAGAATTTTCCATTTCGTCCTCTTGCAGTCCCTATTGCAGACCTAATGCCAAAAAGAATGATTGCTTTTTTTCGGGAAAGTTCTCTTGGTTTTTCAACGAGTTTTGAAAAGCCTCATATTTAAAGCCATGTGTTTCTCCATTCCCCTGACTGTGTTATTTCACGGGCAAACGACATATCGTGGCTAATTTCTTGTCCTTTCAGCCTTGAACAAGAAGGCTTCTCTCCATGGTCCTGTCAGTTTTCATCCTGTTACATCTTTGCAATCTCGTTTCTTTCCCCACTGACTCAGAATATGCTACATCCCTGTAAAGTGTGGAGCCAACTGCTGTTTCTAGGTTCAACACAGGACAACCCATGATATGATGATGACCCAAAAACAGGACCCTTCTAAGAAGCACCTGTGTCTCGTGGATGGCTCAAGTTTTTTGTTTCGAGCGTTCCATGCCCTACCGCTTCTGACTAGACCAGATGGGACACCGGTGAATGCGGTCCTGGGTTTCACCAACATGTTACTGAAACTGCTGGACGACCTTCACGCCACTCACCTAGCGGTGATTTTTGATTCGGCTCGGAAGACCTTTCGCAATGAAATTTTTCCGGAGTACAAGGCGAACCGACCTGAGCCTCCGGATGAATTGATTCCCCAGTTTCCATTGGTTCGAGATGCCACGCGTGCCTTTAATGTGGAATGTATTGAAAAGCCGGGGTTCGAAGCTGATGACCTGATTGCGACCTATGCGCGACAAGCGGAGGCCGAGGGGATAGACGTGATCATTGTATCGTCGGATAAAGATATGATGCAGTTGGTCACGGATCGCGTCAGCATGTTCGACGCGATGAAAAACCGAAAGATTGGCCCTGCGGAAGTCAAAGAGAAATTCGGCGTTGGCCCGGAAAAAGTAGTGGATGTGCAAGCCCTGGCTGGCGATTCAACAGACAATGTGCCAGGGGTCCCTGGCATTGGCGTGAAAACCGCGGCGCAACTCATTCAGGAATATGGTGACCTGGACTCTCTTCTCGCTCGGGCTTCAGAGATTAAGCAACCGAAGCGACGCCAAAGCCTCATCGATTTTGCGGATCAAGCCAGACTCTCACGAGAACTGGTTCGTCTACGAGACGACGTGCCGACCGACCTCACCGTGGACCAGTTGCAACGCCAAAATCCAGACCCACAACAATTACTCAACTTCCTCAATGAACAAGGCTTCAAATCCCTCATAGCCAAAATCCAAAGCCGCTTAGCGGCTTCCGGTCAAGACATTCCTGAGATCGAAGGTGCCTTGCCAACTGGGCTGACGGCTCCAGTCACTCGACACTATGAACTCGTCCAATCCATCCCAGTTCTGCAAGATTGGGTGACCCAAGCGCGCTATGCTGGCGCGGTCGCGGTCGATACCGAAACCACGTCATTGGATGAAAGCCGAGCCGAATTGGTCGGCATTTCTCTGTGCGTGAAGCCCGGCCATGCGTGCTACATCCCACTCGCACACCGCTATCCTGAGGCTGTGTCAGAATTGGATTTCTCCGAATCATCTACTAAAGAACACTCATCCCAACAAAACGAACCTCTCGTTCAAATTCCCCTCCATGAGGCGCTCGATATCCTGCGTCCGCTCTTAGCGGACCCCTCGGTGCTCAAAATCGGTCATAACCTGAAATACGACATGGTGGTACTTCGTCGATACGACATTACCATCTCACCTGTCGACGATACCATGTTGATGTCCTACATCCTGGACGGAGGCAGTCATGGCCATGGTATGGATGAATTGGCCGAACTTCATCTGGGCCACACCACGATCAAGTTCAAAGAAGTCGCGGGAACCGGGAAATCGAAAATTACCTTTGACTTGGTTCCGCTGGATAAAGCCTTGGACTATGCCGCCGAAGATGCAGACATCACACTTCAGTTTCACCACTTATTCAAACCCCGCCTGTTGGCCGAACGGATGGTCACGCCCTATGAGACATTAGAACGCCCGCTTATTCCTGTTCTGGTGGAGATGGAAGCCGAAGGCATAAAAGTCGATCGCGCGCAGCTGGAGTCTCTCAGTAAAGACTTTGCTGAACGCCAAGCCATCTTAGAGAAAGACATTTACCAACTGGCCGGGCATGAATTTAATGTCGGCTCGCCCAAACAACTTGGTGAAGTCTTGTTTGAAGAAATGCAACTCGTGGGCGGACAAAAGGGGAAATCCGGCGCGTATTCTACGGGCGCCGATGTATTGGAATCCCTTGTCGCCGAGGGCCACGAGCTGCCAGCCAAAATGTTGGAGTGGCGACAGCTCGATAAATTGAAAAGCACCTACAGCGATGCCTTGGTGGAACAGATCAATCCACGAACGGGGCGAGTCCACACCTCCTATTCCATGGCGGCTGCCTCAACAGGTCGCCTGTCGTCGACGGATCCCAATCTTCAAAATATTCCCATACGTACCGAAGATGGTCGAAAAATTCGCCACGCCTTTGTCGCCAAGTCTGGGTGGACCTTGCTGTCACTGGATTATTCCCAAATTGAACTCCGCCTGCTCGCACACATTGCCAATATCGATGTGTTGAAACAGGCGTTCCACAAAGGCCAAGACATTCACGCCCTCACCGCCAGCCAAATTTTTGGAGTTGAAGCAGAAGATTTAGATCCTGCCATGCGCCGCAAAGCCAAAGCGATCAATTTTGGCATCATTTACGGGATCAGCGCGTTTGGGCTCAGCCGTCAACTTGGCATATCCAATGAAGAGGCCGCCGCCTATATGAAAGCCTATTTCGAACGCTACCCTGGCATTCAAGAATACATGGACCGCACCAAACAATTCTGCCGCGAACATGGATACGTGGAAACACTCTTTGGCCGGCGGTGCCATGTGCCAGACATCCATGAAAAAAATGCCGCCCGCCGAAATTTTTCTGAGCGCGCCGCGATCAATGCCCCCATCCAAGGTGCCGCCGCTGACATTTTGAAACGCGCCATGATTCGTGTGCCAAGTGCTTTGGCACAACACAATCTTACCACGAAAGCCAAAATGCTTTTAACCGTCCACGACGAATTGTTGTTTGAAGTTGAAGAAGATGCTGTCGATCGAACAGGCGAGGTTGTGAAGAAAGTGATGGAATCAGCTTCTTTGCCAGCGGTACAATTATCGGTACCACTCACCGTCGATGTGGGGCACGGCAACTCCTGGGGCGAGGCGCATTAAAGGTCAAGTGGAAAAGAGACAAAATAAAATCTTATTTGCTAAGATTCCCAATCCGCCTTTTAAGAAAAGGCGGATTCAACTCATAAGTGCACCAGCCCACCAAATGGCCTTTGGATAGAGTATTCAGACAAATATTTAAGGAGGTGCACAACGGCTACTACCCTCGGCCCAATTCATCCATGAAGAACGCCACCACTCCTAAACTATGAGAATTCAAAAGGAAAAGAGGTGGTGCACTTATTATGTGAATCCAAGGAAGGTTTTTGGTAAAAAAATTAAATTCCTAATTAATACCCTCAATGGGTAGAAGCCGTGAGTACTCCTAGCGGTGCCCCTGCTGGACGGACGCCCTTTTAGGCCCTCATCGTT
>JADFRB010000104.1 GCA_022561525.1 Nitrospinota bacterium | reverse complement strand
AATCATTGTGCTCATTGATCTATGGCCAGCCCACTATAGGTAGTAGGCTAGTGTGTCAACCGGATAAGCATGGTCCAAACAAGGGAAGTTATTCTTGCGCGAACCCTAAGATGGCTCGGGAACTCGCTCCGCTCAAACAGCCCTCGCCGGAGGGGTCGATTCGGGACGGAGGCTCCGCCGCGCCCAACGCAGGAGACTAAGACTGGAGGCGGATTGAAGGGGCTCTGTCCAGCAACTCCTTTTTCGTCATCCCCGACATCTTTTATCAGGGATCCAGGTTTTCTTATTGTCATTTCGACCCTTGGGAGAAATCTGTCGTTTGGAAATGTAAAGATTTCTTGTGGAGTTCCTTAGGAGTTACGAAATTTCTTTAACAGTGATTTTCGCTGGGGCCTAAGTCTAATAAGGGGCGTTGTAATTGGAACTGACCTCGGATCGTGTAGGAATGTGAGAACTGACCCCGAACCAGAACTGACCCCGAACCTGCCGAACCGACCCCGAACCGCGCATTGTGCCGGAGGCCCTCAGGCGGTGTAAGCGACGAATCCGGAGCGTGACGCGTCGGACGCGCGGAGAGTCTCCATTGCCCGAATGGCCAAGGACCTGACTCTCTATCTCCGGGGGTGGCTTGGGTATTTCGGGAGGTGTCAGACCCCGTCGGTGCTGCACCGGTTAGAGGAGTGGGTAAGACGTCGGCTTCGGTCGGCGATCTGGACGCAGTGGAAGCGAGGGCGAGTGCGGTTTGCCGCCTTGCGGAAACGAGGCGTGGGGCTCGCTCTGGCCGCCCGGACGGCGCGCAGTGCGCATGGCCCGTGGCGGCTAGCTCAGAGTCCCGCCCTGACGATTGCGCTACCCAAGGCCTACTTCGACTCACTCGGGATTCCACGATTGACTGTTCGCTGATAGCTTAACCCACCGAACCGCCGTATACGGACCCGTACGTACGGTGGTGTGACAGGGAAAGCGGGTGACCGCCTACCTATGTCGATTGTTTGCCCGTGCGCGGCCCTGCGGGTGCCTCCACCTTCGTCCCGAATAAGATGGCTCAGGAACTCGCTCTGCTCAAACAGCCTTCGCCGAGAAGTCGATTCGGGACGGAGGCTCCGCCGTGCCCAACGCAGGAAACCAAGGTTGGAGACGGATTGATTGGGTCCTGTTCATCAATTCCTTTTTCGTCGTCCCTTCGAGGCTTTAGATTCGCCTGATAGCTCTCCAGAGGGACAGAAAGTCGTCACGTTTAGGAACTTCCTTGAGGAAGTCCTCGTTCAGTTGAAATTTCTTTAACGGTGATTTTCACTGGGGCCTAAGTCTCATAATGGGAACTGTAATTAGAATTGACCACGGACCGTGTAGGAATGTGAGAACTGACCCCGGACCCTGACCCCGGACCGACCCCGGACCGGCACACCTTTAAAGGCGAAAGAAGGTAAGGATGTTCAGAAAACAAACAGTGCCGTTGAACTGGACAAACCTCAATTTATAACGTACAGTATCCTGTACATATATTAGGAGATCGATTATGGATTCCAATACGTACACCACCGTTCGTGCAAATCTCGCCAGTGCTATGGATCGTGTGTGCAACGACCACGAACCTCTGATCATTACCCGCAATGGACGACAGTCCGTCGTGATGCTTTCTCTCGAAGATTTCAAGGCATTGGAGGAAACAGCATATCTCTTACGTACACCTGTCAACGCCAAGCGTCTTCTTGCCGCCGTTGTTCAATTGAACGCCGGCAAAGGGGTTGGGCGGAAGCTCGCCAAGTGAAGCTGCTCTTTGCTGACGAAGCATGGGAAGACTATCTGTATTGGCAAAAGCAAGACAAACGCATGGTCGAGCGAATCAACAAGCTGATACGTGAGACGCAACGCGAGTCCTTCGCAGGAGTCGGCAAACCCGAACCTTTGAAGCATGCCCTTGCAGGTTTCTGGTCACGCCGAATAACCGATGAGCATCGCATGGTATATCGTGGAGAGGGTAAGATCCTCATGATCGCCCAGTTACGGTTTCATTATTGAGGTCCGGTTCAGCCGACCGCTCCAGCCCACTCCCTCAACACCTCGTCGAGTACCCACAGCCCCCTTCCCCCTGTCTTCATACTCCACGCCAGATGCAGAAAAGGCGGCATAAGAAGTGGCGCGATGATGCGCGCGTGGGCATACCTAGTGCAAAGAACACCGGTTGTGGGTGAAGTGGACAGGTGTTAATTAAGGTCTGATGAACGATTCAAACACGTTGCGTGGAGTGGCGAGTGGGTCCCAGCCCAAGATGGTGAGTGCGTCGTCCACATAGTGTGTGGTTCGCATGCCGTTGAGCACACTGGTGACACCAGGAGTGCTGGCGAGAATCCAGAGGGCTTTTCGTGAAATAGGTTCTTGGCGTTTATCTTCAGGCAGAAGGGGATCGAGCGTAGCTGTGATCCCTTTGAGGGTGTCACGATTTTTTGCAGCGGCTTCTTTTCGTAGAATAAGAAACAGGGTGAGGAGTATTGGAATGTAGCGGTTTTGCCAATTTTTCCAGGCGGTGGCTTTGTCTTCACCGAGTTGTTTGGTGGTGACCTGGAGGGCTTGGTTGATGTGGGGGGCAATCATTTGCGATTCAATTTGATCCCAATGCTCGAGACTTTGGAGTTGAGGTCGAAGTTTGGTGAGTTCTTCAGTGAACGAAAAAAAGTCTTTGGGCTCGAGCCCCTTCCCTGAATAAGGGATATGCGGGACAAAGTCCTTCAGAAATTCTTCTTCCAAGGCGACCAGTTTTTCATGCTGAGATTCAAATGTGAATTCAACCGGTTCGGTTTGTGGATCGGCTAACCGAATCATGCCCTGATGCTTAGCCGGGATGGCGTTGAGTGGCCGGTTCACTAACACGGCAATCTGCTCCCGTTGCGCGAATTCCAGGACGGTTTGCGTTCCGTCACTTCCCGTGTTTGGTGTGAGTAATGCTCCAGACTCGAACAGGTTCATAGGAAGTTGCAACACTCGAAAGGCATGTGATGACTTTCCAAGTGCTTGGGCTGCGGCTTGCGCGCATTCATGCATTCGTGACAATGAGGTGGCTTCGGGATCATCCGGAGAAGCTGTGCAAGTGTTAGACGAAACGCCGTAGAATTGTAGCCTTCCCGCATTTACTTGTTTTTCAAAATAGGTAAATGCCTGTTGAAGGCGACGATAGAATTCGTTCCGCAATTCCAGGAGCTTCGCGTCATCAACAGAAAGCTTTTGATTCTTGGCATCGGAAAGGAAATATTCCGGATTGTGGAGTAAGCACACGTCGAGCGTGTTTAATCCGAGTCGATCAAGCGAGAGTGTGAGCTGATCTTCGAGAAACTCGGGATGGAGGCAATGCCATAAGCCTTCACCATATTTGACCATGTCCGGGTAGGCCTGGCCCGCTTGTTCCTTGGCTTTGGCACGAGCAAGGTTTTGGGCTTGCACATAGCCGATCTTTGAAACCACGATGATATTTTCTCGCGTGATTTCTTGTTTGCCAATTAATTCCTTCAACACACTTCCGATCAATTGTTCGCTAGCTCCATCTGTATAGTTTGTTGAAGTGTCGATGAGATTGCATCCCTCCCGGATGGCTTTGCGAAGAGCCTCACGATGTTCATCTTGGTCTTCGGCGATGCGGTAGCCGCCAAATCCGATGCGAGACGTGGTGAGCCCCGTGGAGCCGAAGGGTGTATAGCCTGTGGCCGATGGTCGAGAAGGCAATGGGCTGGCCAAGGCGCGTGAGACATAGGTCCCCGTGCCTCCTGCGGTGGCTTTGCCTTGGAGCCCAGAAGTTGTCAGCGTCGTGGCTTTGCCTGGGACCGAAAGTGGAGTTGGATTCGATTGGCTTCTTACGGCCTGCTCGATGAATCCCGGGTCGGTGATGGGTGCTTCGCATGCAAAGTTTCGGCAGACATACAGGGCTGGCTGTCCATTGATTAATGTTTTGCCTTGAAGAAGAGGATGTGCAGCCTCGGGATGTTGGGGATCTACATGGGCGATGACCCGATTGGGAATGTAATGGCGACGGAGTTCGTTGGAAAGGGCTTCAAACTTTGGTTCCCCTGGGGTGCCGACAAGTGCCAATTCGACCGGCCCTCTTAGAAGGAAGTCAGAAGCGATCAACGATTTGGCAAAGCCGCGCGGGATTTGGGCAATCTGTCGGCCATAGGCGCGAATCGCTGCCGTCGCGGCGTCACGAAAGTCTTCCCTTCCAAAATGAAACGAAAGCCGAGCCAAAGCCATGGTTGCAACCGCATTGCCGCTGGGTGTGGCTCCATCAGGGCCTTCCCGACTGCGAAGTATCAAGGTCTCATGGTCTTTTGCGGTTGTGAAAAATCCGCCATGTTGTTCATCGGAGAAATCTTTGATGAGTCGGTCGGCGAGTCGGACAGCTTCGTTCAAATAGTGTTCCTTCCCACCGGCTTCATACACATCGATCAAGGCTTCGATGAGGAAGGCATAATCTTCGAGGTAGGCGTCTAGATGTGCTTTGTCTGCCCGAGACGTCCGATACAGCCCACCGTCAGGTCGTGAGAGCGTAGTCAGGAGAAAGTCGGCTGCCTTGGTGGCAGCTTCCAAGTATCGGGTTTGTCCTAACACGCGAGCGGCTTCAGCCATGGCGCTAATCATCATGCCGTTCCAGGCGGTGATGACTTTGTCGTCAAGCCCTGGTGCCACGCGCTTCAACCGAGCTTGGTAGACGAGTGGTCGAACGCGGTCGATGGTCTCTTGGAGTGCTTCTGGAGAGCAGCCCAGTTCTTGCGCCACATCTTCAAGAGCACGAGGCGTATTGGGGATACTGTGGTGTTCCCAATTGCCATCGGCTGTGATGTCGTAAAACGCACAAAAGCGTGTGGTGTCTTCTTCAGATGAAACGATTGCGGCAATGTGATCGGGATCCCACACAAAGAACTTTCCCTCAACACCTTCCGAGTCGGCATCGGTGGCAGAGTAGAATCCACCCTCCGGGGAGGTCATCTCTTGAATGATGTAGTCAAGGATTTCCGTCGCTATGCGCTGGTAATTGGGATTGTGGGAGACTTGATACGCCTCAACGTACGTTTTGGCCAACAGCGCATTGTCATACAACATTTTTTCGAAGTGTGGGACCAGCCATCGTTCATCGGTGGAGTAACGAGAAAACCCACCGCCAATGTGGTCATACATGCCACCGGCGGCCATGGCATCAAGGGTTTTTCGCACAATGTGTAGGGTTGGTTCATGGCCTGTTTGATGGTAGTGGCGAAGTAAAAATGAGAGTCCGGTGGCTGGTGGAAATTTCGGCGCTTGCCCAAACCCGCCAAAGACCGGATCAAAGTTCTTGGCGAACTGTTCCGTCCCGGCATCGAGTTCCGCTTGTCCCACTGTGGTGGGTGATGGAACTTGAATGGACTTCTGAAGTTGTGTGGTAAAGCGGGTTGCCGACTCGACAATTTCGGCACGATCTTTGTGCCAACCCTCGGCGATTTTTTTTAGAACCGTGGCAAAGCCCGGACGTCCCCATTTATCAGTCGGTGGAAAGTACGTGCCTGCAAAAATCGGTTGTTGATCAGGAGTGAGAAACACGGTCATGGGCCAACCGCCGTTTCCCTGATTCATCGCCAAAGTGGCTTGCATGTATATTTCGTCGAGGTCAGGGCGTTCTTCCCGGTCCACCTTCACGCAGACGTAGTCTTGGTTCATGAGTCGGGCGATCTCGTCGTTTTCAAAAGATTCCCGTTCCATGACGTGACACCAATGACAGGCTGAATAGCCGATGGACAGCAGAATCGGTTTGTCTTCCGTTTTGGCCCGCGAGAGCGCGGCTTCGCCCCAAGGATACCAATCCACGGGGTTGTAGGCGTGCTGGATTAAATAGGGGCTGGTTTCGTGAATGAGCCGGTTGGCCGGTCGATTCGGTGTAACATCAGACATGAAGGGACCGTAGCACCCGTTTCGAATATTGGTCAACTTGAGAGTCGAAGAATCAGGGCGTCCTGAAACGCCTTTACCGACTATGTGCCCTGAAGTTGAGAATTCGAATCAGCGAGGTTGAGAATTCGAATCAGCGAGGTTGAGAATTCGAATCAGCGAGGTTGAGAATCCAAATCAGCGAAGTTGAGAAAGAGAATCATGATTAAGAAGAAATACCTAAAGTTTTCTATTGACAGAGTCCGAAAATGAGGGGTAGCATAAACACAAGATGCCATAGAAAAATGTAAGAAAATTTCTGGGAAGTCATGTCAAAAAGATAAATAATGTTTTCGATAGGACAATCGAAAGGAGGCTGGTATGAAAGCCAAAGTAGGAGTGATCAATTTACTCAATAAGATTCTGACGGAGGAATTGACCGTCATCAATCAGTATTTTCTCCATGCCAAGATGTGCAAAAATTGGGGCTATGACCGACTCCATCATCATGTGCTCGATCGCAGTTTTGGAGAAATGAAAGATGCACAGGTGGTGATCGATCATATCTTGTATCTTGAAGGCCTGCCGAATATGCAACAGTTGGGAACCGTCAAGATCGGGGAAACCGTGCCTGAGCAATTACAGGCCGACCTCGACAAAGAAAAAGCCATGGTCAAATTGATGACCGAAGGCATTGTGCATTGCGTGAAGGTCAGTGACTATACCACCCGGCATATGCTCGAAGAGATGGTCAAAGATGAGGAAGAGCATATCGATTGGATTGAAACACAATTAGAAACGATTCAGCAGGTTGGTCTGCAAAATTATCTGAGCGAGCAGATTAAAAAAGAAGAGTAGCCTAGATCCAATGTCTTGATGAGGCCCTGATACTCGTTTTCCCGTGAGTGTCAGGGCTTTTTTTGCCTTTTGGGCTCGCGCAAGAATAACTTCCCCTGTTTGGGCGTCGATCCATCCGGTCTGGCGGCGTTGCTCGTCCTTTCCATACGAAGGAGTATGCGCAGTCCTCGCGCCTTGCCAGACAGGTGTCTCAGCA
>JADFRB010000103.1 GCA_022561525.1 Nitrospinota bacterium | reverse complement strand
ATGCCTTTCTGAATCCAAAGACTAAGGCCCTGAAACGACGTTTGCGAGAGACCATCGCGCCTTCGGCCATCCGGCAGACGACCGAGCAAGTTGATGTCATGAGGAAAAAACATTCGAGTGGCATGCCGTGGATAGATCGACTGGCGACAAAATTGCCGAATTTCGATTCTCTCGAAAAAACCCTTCAGCAAGCGAATAGTAGTATGCCACTTGGCGTATTTGTGCTTCTTTCTCTGGTTTTGGCGGTCGTAGGATTGGCCATCGCGTCGATCATGAATAGCGAACTGTATGTCATGTTACTCATGACGCTCCTTGGTGGAATTTTGCCGCTGATGTATATGCGCCAACAACGCAATCAACGTTTTAAAAATTTTCAGAGACAACTTCCGGATGCGTTAGATTTGGTTTCTCGGTCACTCAGGGCTGGGCACCCGTTTAGTGTCGGGATGAAAATGGTGGGGGATGAATTTCCCGATCCCATTGGGCCTGAATTTAACCGGGTGGTAGAAGAAATTTCCTTCGGGATCGACGTGGCGGAAGCCTTGAAAAATCTCTCGACTCGAATCGAATGTGTGGACCTCAGGTTTTTTATCACTACTTTGATTGTGCAACGAGAAACAGGCGGAAATCTCGCGGAAATTCTCGAGTCCATTAGTCGATTGATCCGTCAACGGTTTGAATTGCTGGGCAAGGTCGCAGCCTTATCGGCAGAAGGAAAAATGTCTGGCATTGTTCTGGTATTATTGCCATTTGGAATTGGGGCACTGCTCTGGTTCATTAACCCGGCCTACATGAGTTTGCTCATCACCGATCCCATGGGGAAAGATATGCTCTTGATGAGTGGGGTGTTGATGGTGATTGGGTCGTTTATGATGAAAAAAATGATCGCGATCAAGGTATAAGGATTCGATGGATCAAGCCCTTGTCATTGCTCTCATGGTGTTTATGATGATCACCCTGGCTATGGTGGGCATCTATAATCTTGTTCGCTCTCGACAAACCGCCAAGGATTGGGGTGAGCGCATTCGGGGAAAAACTCGGACAGCCGAAACAACAAATGCCGGTACAGGGTTTGCCTATCTGACCGGGACGTTTCTCAAGCTTCTTGAGCGGCTGGGCCAGGCCAATAAACCAAAAGACCAAGCGGAAACGTCTCGCCTTCGAAAAACGCTCATCACCGCAGGGTACCGTGGAGCACGTACACCGGTTATTTTTCTGGGCAGTAAAATCTTTATGGGGATACTGTGTGGTTCGTTGTTTTTTCTATTTGGTGATGAAGTGACTAAAGGGATGTCGGCCAATGTCTTTCCCCTGGTGATGGTGGCCACGGCACTTGGAGGGTTTTATTCACCCCAGCTGTGGTTGTCCATGGCGGTGTCACGTCGAAAGGAACGGTTGCTGAATGGGTTTCCCGATGCGTTAGATCTCATGGTGGTGTGCGTCGAGGCCGGGCTCGGGTTGGATCAAGCTATTTTGCGAGTGGGAGAGGAAATAAAAATTGGGCATACAGACCTTGGTGATGAGTTCCAACTGGTGAGTTTGGAATTACGCGCAGGATTTTCACGAGAACAAGCTTTACGAAATTTGAGTGATCGGACTGATCTTGACGAAATTCGAAATTTGATTGCCTTGCTGATTCAAACCGATCGGTTTGGGACCAGTGTGGGACAAGCCTTACGTGTTCATTCGGATTCCATGCGAATGAATCGACGAATTCGTGCGGAAGAGATGGCGTCCAAACTGCCGGTCAAGCTCATGCTGCCACTTATCCTATTTATCTTCCCGAGTTTAATGGTAGTCATTATTGGCCCGGGAGTCATTAAATTAATTCGTGAATTCCTTCCCGCGTTGGCCGGCAGTTAATGCTCCCGGATCGAATGGTGTTGGAATTATTGAAGGGGGATCATTCAGGCAAGGTGAATATCATGGAATTAGCTAATGTTTCGAAAATTCTCGTAGTCATGGCCTTGAGTGGAATGGGCTTGGCAGGGTGTGAATCTTTCTCTATGAGCCCACAAAAGTTTTCTACCCCTGACGTGCATTATCAACAGGTGCTAGAGGAACAGAAAGCAGGGGTGGAGTTAAGTGAAGCTGCGAAAAAAATTCCGGACATGACGGTTGAAGAACATGTCAAGCTTGGAGATGCCCATCTGCAACGAGGGCGGTTATCTATGGCTACTGTTCAATATCTTCAAGCCTTAGAGAAGGACTCGACGCATATTGCCACTCGATATAAATTGGCCATGTTGTTGTTAAAAAATGGCAAACCTGATGCCAGTCGGAAGCAATTTCAAAAAGTTCTGGAGCAAGATGACCAGTTTGCTTTAGCCCATGAGGGGTTAGGGCAGGCTTATCTCGTATCAGGCGATCATGTTGGAGCGGATCAAGCCTTTCGCAAAGCGCTAAGCCTGGATCAAAAGCTTTGGCGATCGCATAATTATTTGGGTATCATGGCTGATCGACGTCATCTTCATCTGTCGGCTATTGCGGCGTACAAAACGGCATTGGCCATTCAACCTAGAGAGGGGATGGTCTTGAATAACTTGGGCATGGCCCATTATATGAATCGGCACTACCATCAAGCGGCAAAAACCTTTTATCAGGCCATGCAGGCAGGTCTTGACTCGCCCAAGGTCGCGAATAATTTGGGCTTGGCTCTGGCAAAGCTTGGCCGTTTTCCCCAAGCCTTTGATGCATTTAAAAAAAGCACGAATCAGGCCAAGGCCTATAATAATGTTGGGATTGCGCTCCTTGAAGCAGGGCAGCCACGGCGTGCTATGTCGTGTTTTGAAAAAGCCATTGATCTGCAACCGATGTTTTATGAAAAAGCCAATGAAAATCTTACCCACGCGAAACGGGCCGTAAGGGAACAAATACAAAAACACAACGTGAGGAAAAAACAAACACAGGTCGCATGCCTTTGATGCGGATGTGTTAAACCACTATTAGATCTCCTTCGGATCTTTAAGGGCCTATTGCTGATTGCCCAAACCTTTCTTCAAGATCATCCTTTTTTGCCTAGATTCCCCAATCAATATTCTGCCCTTCCCTTGGTCCCCTTTCGCCTGCCTGGGCATAATTGAAAAAAGTGGAGACCATCTGGCGTGGTGTCCAGATCAAGAGCAACCCCCAGGGCGGTTGACGCATGTGCTCTCCTGAGACCGAAAGCCACAATCCTGCATTGGGGCGTTTCCTGTTGGGATTTTCAAATGCGGTTTTGGTACTTTTCCTGCTTTAGGCTATTGAATCTTTTTCTTTTCTTCAAATTTTACCTTTTTACAGAAACCCGCCCTCAATAAATCGATATCTCAATGATTGGGTGAAAATGCTGCCCAAATGACGTGGGGAACACGAATTTCCTCACTGGACTGCGCAAGGGAAAAAACTTTCATCCGATAATTCATACAAAGGGGCCAAGGTCATGTATGAGGACTGGTGTTCTAGTTTGAAAACTTGTCTCAGCCGACGGGAGTGAGAACCATGTTTCGATTGAATAATGAAAAAGGGGTTGCCGCGATAGAGTTTGGCCTTATACTCCCTATTTTGCTCTTTCTCGTCATGGGAATCATTGATTTTGGTTTGTTGATGACATCTCGGGCGAGCATGGTCAGTGCCAGTCGGGAAGGCGCACGGGCTGGTATAGTGGTGGGAGTTCCATCTGTGACTGAAGCTGAGATTGCAACGGTTGTTCGTAATGCCTTGACGAATTCGGGGTGGGATGAGGCTGATGTGGCTTTGGTTGATGTGGACGTCACCGGGGCCGGTGGTGCGTTCGGGACGGATTTAACGGTGGGCGTCAATTCGAATTATTCATTCTTGGTCCTTTCCAAATTG
Organism: Nitrospinota bacterium; assembly: GCA_022561525.1. GTDB lineage: Bacteria > Nitrospirota > Nitrospiria > Nitrospirales > UBA8639 > Nitronereus. The sequence goes on along the minus strand of JADFRB010000103.1, from coordinate 3,117 downwards.
ATCCCTTCCATCGCGGATCAACTTCTCCTAAATGCATCTACGACGATGAAAAATGAGTAAAGAGTCCATGATTAACCGACGTCAGAAATTGTATAGCTATGCAATCAAGAAAATGCATGAACAACACGGGGTCGTCTCATTAATTATGGCAGTCAGTACGACGATGCTTCTCGGGTTTACAGCTTTAGCTATCGATTTGGGTCATGCTTGGATGGTCGAGCAAGAACTCCAAAACGTTGCGGATGCCGCTGCCTTAGCCGGTGCTGGCCAGTTAGGACAGGTGTATCTAGGGCTGTCCGTGGAAGACCAACGCACGTACTTTTTAACATCCGCGGATAAACAAATTGTGGTGGATCAGATCAATTCCCTTAGTCTGAATAGTTATGCTGGCGGTATCTTACTTGCGTTTAGAGGTGAAGACATTGAGGTGGGGGTGTGGGATTCTACGACGAAAACGTTTACAACAGTACCGCCTGATACCCCAGGTTCACCCAGTCCCACAGCCGTGCGCGTTCAGGTTCGTCGTGATGAAACGGCAAATACGCCACTCCCGACATATTTAGGTGGAATATTCGGTGTTGAAGAGATAGATATTACAGCCAGTGCGACAGCGGCCTTGACTTCCGTTGGTACGGCTGCTCCAGGAGCAATTGGGGCCCCCATTGCTATTTCAGAGGCATGGCTTGACACCGCAACCTGTGGGGGGAATATTAAATTCTATCCCACGGGTGACATTGATGGATGTGCAGGGTGGCATACCTTTACCGATCCCAATAGCAGCGCGGCTAATCTTAAAGATATTATTCAAGGATTAACTGATAGTTCCTACACGTCTCCTGAGGCGTATACTGGACAAACGCTCTTTGAATTTAATGGCGGAACCCTCGCTAGTATCTTTAATGATTTTGAAGCCCTGTACGATGCCAAAAAAGATGCTGATAACAATTGGTCAGTAATGGTCCCGGTGTATAGTGGCACGGATTGTAGCAACCCCTCAGGGCCCATTATGATCGTAGGATTTGTGACAGCCACCATTTCGAGCGTCCAAGGCGCTCCCGAGAAAATTATCGAAGCCGTCGTGAATTGCAAGACGTTTCAATCAGGGCGTGGTGGTGGATCAATCGGTGGACCCATCACCCCAGTAGGAACTATCCCTGGACTGGTAGCCTGAAAATCCTCCGGAAAAGGATTAAGTTCCTGCTCTGACTTCTTAACCTCCCTTCTTGCCTTTAGGCTGTTTGGCCACGATTGAAAATCGTGGTGACGTGATCGCCTCACTCCGACAGCGCGGGCAACGGCTTGGTCTTTTCAGGCGAGTTCGATTCCGAAACGCATACCCGCAATCCTGACATTCTGGTTCTTCCATGACAAATTGTTGTGACGTGCTGCGTTCAAGTGAACGCATAATATGAGCCAGGTGGTCTTCCACCAGTCGTTCCGCGAGGTGAACATGGCTGGCCAGATCCCGAGCAGTACACGGATGCCGGGTGAGCAAGTCCATGAGTTGTTGACGGGTGGTTAATGGGGCAGGGTTCATATTTCAAAGTCATTTAGTCAAAATTGTTTTCCGCCTGGTATCAAGTTTCTTGGCCTCTAGGTCGCGATTCATGAGCTTCAATAAGGAAGAATACTCTTCCAGACTCGGTAGAATTTTCGGATGATCCATTCCAAAGGCATTTTCCCGAATTTTTTGCGCCTGTTTCACGAGGGGCTCCGCTTTTTGATATTCATGTTTGGCTTCATACAGTCGGGCGAGACCTGTGAGACTCGTGGCCATTTCAGGACGCTCAGCTCCAACGGATTTTACCCAGATGGGTAAGGCCCGCCAGAAATACGGTTCGGCTTTCGTGAAGTCCTTTTGCCTACGATACACTTTCCCCAGTTGATACAAGACCGACGCGAGCCCCCTGTCTGACTCTCCCAAAATTTCTGCCAGGGGCAGGGCTTCAAGCAACTCGCCTTCCGCATAATCGTATTCACTATGCTTGAGGGCTTCTCGAAACTCTCGCATGGGTCTATCCCACGCTGATTCGTTGTCGCACCCCTGTCAAGCCCGGAAGGGAAAAATCAGACAAAGAAACAATGAACGTCCCATAGATTTTGGTATGGTAAAAAATTTTGGTGGCTCCAGACAAACTCAGATTAGCACCTCAGCGTGGTGCAAGGGTTTTTGCCTTTTTCCTGGACATTACGCTGTGTCCATTGTAGCCTTGATTGGTTAAGAGTATTTATTCTTATTACGTTCGAAATTTCCATAAAATTGAGTTTTCAGGTGTCCCACTCATGAGTCTTATTTCTCAAATTGAAAATTTTCTGCGGCGGGGCTTATGGCTTCCCGATTTGGGTACCCTTCGAGGCTGGGCGTCATTTTACATTCGGACCCTCCGCCTTGTTGTCGTAGCTTTTTCAGACTTCCGTGACGGAGCGTTGAGTATTCGTGCGACAAGTCTGGTGTCCACCACTCTGTTATCCCTTGTCCCATTTTTGGCCGTGACGTTTTCCGTGCTGAAGGCTTTTGGAGTCCATCAGCAAATCGAGCCCATCCTTGCACAGGGCCTGGAACCCTTAGGCGAAAAAGGCGCGGAAATTTCCGCGCGCATTATTGAGTTTGTCAATAATCTCAAAGTGGGTGCCTTGGGCGCAGTTGGTGTCGCCGGGTTGTTTTATACCACGTATTCGCTGATCGATAAAATCGAAGAGGCGCTGAATCACATATGGCGTGTCCGGCATTCGCGTCCTCTCGCAAGGAAGTTTACGGACTATTTGAGCGTGGTACTCGTTGGTCCTGTGCTCGTCTTTACCGTTTTTGCCGCGACGGCCTCGGCGCAAAGTCATTGGCTAGTCCAATGGGTTTTGAAAATTGAGCCACTGGGTACCGCGGTAGGGTGGGCGACGACCCTCATGCCTTTTGCTTTGCTTTGTGTGGGATTTAGTCTTCTCTACAAATTTGTCCCAAACACGCAAGTCCAATTTTCCTCAGCTCTTGTTGGAGGAGTGACGGCCGGAATTCTCTGGCAATTTGCGGGAATGATCTTTGCCTCATTTGTTTCGGGATCAGTGCGGTATAGCGCGGTATACTCGAGTTTTGCCATCCTGATTATTTTTCTCCTTTGGGTG
>JADFRB010000102.1:4625-6985 GCA_022561525.1 Nitrospinota bacterium | reverse complement strand
GCTGCAGTAGACATTCCAGATGCCGTCCTCTGGGAGGACGTCACGCGCGTCTGACTCGGCTAGATCGAACCCGCGGACGATGCGGCAGACGACCTGGAACGTGTGCGTGTCACCGCCCTCGCCCTGTATGGCTGGCGGAGTGGCGCGCAGGTAGGCTCAGAGGCGTTCGAGTTGATCCTCTTGTGGCCTGGCGAAGGAGCGGTGATGCACTGTCCGTTCTGCCGCCACCCCGATTCCCGGGTGGTGGATTCCCGCGAGACCGACGAGGGCCAGGCGATCCGGCGGCGCAGATCATGCCCCGAGTGCGGCAGGCGGTTCACCACGGTGGAGACCGCGGTGCTGGCGGTCGTCAAGCGCAGCGGGGTCACCGAGCCGTTCAGCCGCGAGAAGGTCATCCGCGCCGTGCGCGAGCGGGAAAAGACGGGCAGCACGGGCATCGGCAACGGCATCGGCGTGCCCCACGCCCGGCACGACAGCATGGCCAAGCTCGTCGGCGCTTTCGCCCGTTCCACCCAGGGAATCCAGTTCGATGCCCTCGACGGCGAGCCGGTCTATCTGGTCTTCATGCTGCTGTCCAGCAAGGCCTTGACCGGCCAGCACCTCGACGCGCTCAAGTGCATCAGCCGGTTCCACCGCGAGGAGAAGTACTGCAAGTTCCTCCGTCATGCCAAAAACAAGGCCGAAGTCCGCGACCTGTTCAAAGAAGTCGATGAGAATCTCGCGGGCAAAGGCCTCCTGGGCTTTCGCAATATTCAAGGCAATCCATTGAGGAAAGGTTTCGATGAAGGGATATAGTTGCATCAACCACCCGCGCATTTGTTCAAGGGACAGGGTTCCCTTGGATGTTTCTTTCACCAGGGGGCAATTGAAGATACGTTGCTGATACGGGTCCGTTTCATTGATCAGATGAACAATCCATGGCGGATGTGGGGAAAATGATGGCCGTTTGCTTCCAGACACCTCGGTGATCCGGCTGCCTTGATTGGGAAAGGTCAATAGCTGTGACATGTCATCCTCCCTGGCGAACAAAGATTTTTGTAAAAAAACGAAAAGACCCCTTCTGACAGCTTATTGACACTCTCGCAATAACGTTGCCAGGCAAATTTTACCCACCACTGGCTTGATTTTCAGCCATAACGGGAACCGACGACTGACAGTATTCTCAATTTTTTCAATTTGTTATAGAGTGGACTAGAAGACTACGATCAGATGGGCTGAAACGGAGATGGGTTGATTGCTGGCGTCAGAAAGTTGACAGGTGTTGAAAGGATTGACGACAGCGATCTTCCGATTGTGAGGGCCCGGGGATGTCTCACCTCATTACCGTAAATGACAATTCCGTTTCTTTAGTTGGTTTGGCACTTTGGGGTTTTTCCCGAAATTTTTGGATTTCGGTGGCGATGGCTTTAAATGCGGCGCGAATGGCTTCTTCAAAGGTCTTCCCTTCTTTTCTGGCTGTGAGGGTGTGACGAGGGGGAAGGGTTAAGACGATTAAGGCTTCGGCATTATCATTTCCTTTTTTGTGGTGGGGGTTTTTCGATAACGTGACCCGCCCATGGGTGATGTGATGATGTTCAGTCTGCAATTCCTCCATGCGTGTTTCAATCTCACTTTTCCACCGAGGTGTCATCCCTACATTCCGACTTTCAATTTTTAAATCCATTCTGACCTCCTCATGTACGGAATCACGTTTTTATCGATCCAATCTCTATTGTATTCCAAAACATCTCTTGTACCAAGGGAGAAGTCACTCAAAAACTTTCGGGCGAAAATAGAGTCTGAAGATTGACACACTTCCTGAGAACATGAAATACGGGGTTTGTGTCCTTGTCCATCAGGGTCTTGTTTGGCGCCAGCATGATCGAGTACTATAGAAAGCCTTATTATCCGGAGGAACACCAATGGCCGTGACAAAAGATCCCGCACAATCAGCTACCGCAACGTTCGATCAGGATATCCAGCAATTTCGACAGCAGTTAGCTTCGCTCAAGGCGTTTCTGATGAATTCGTCTACGACCTCGATTGAGGAGTTTGATCTAGCCGCGGAAGAGCTTATAGCCGGAGTGTTCGGCCGGTCATCGACGAATCTTGAAACCTAGGAATATGCGGAGCTGGGAGAAGCTGGCGGGCTGGTCAATTTAACGGAAGAGGCACCGGAAGGGGCTAATTTAGATGAAAATCGCCAGAATCTCCGGCAACGACAGCGGGTGCTCGAAACCTGTATCGCGGATCTTGAAGCGCGTCGAGCCCAAGCGGCTTCTGGGAAAAAAACCAAGAAAACCTCAGGCCCCAAAGTCACAGACTTTATGTCCAAAACCATTCGATTGGTTTCCCAAGAGGCGACGCTAAAAGAGGCCGCC
>JADFRB010000102.1:0-4615 GCA_022561525.1 Nitrospinota bacterium | reverse complement strand
ATTATTGCAGGAGTGGAAGGTCGGTTCGCTTCTGGTCGATGGAGGCGATGAACTTGTCGGCAGTATCACCGAAACGGAGTTGACCCGCGAAGTCATTGCGAATGGTGTCGATGCCAATACCACCACCGTCAAGACCTGTATGCGGGAACCGATTATTTCGCTGGAAAGCAGTGATTCCGTGGTCGAAGCCGTTCGGTTGATGAAAGAAAAAGCCACCCGACATGTGTGTGTCACCGAGAGTGGAAAAATTGTCGGGCTGATATCGGTCTCGGACATCCTCCGATATTACTCTGGGGTCAGGTAAACCCTCAGCAGGCACCTACCAGATTTTTATCTCCTTCTTACTAAGCATACTTACCTATATATAAACACGCTGACTACCCTGGCTGACTCATCGTCAGCCAGGCCTGATTCTCGCATGAGGGTTGTTCGTCCGATGAGACGGAAATTCTCAAATATTTTGGGGGTTTGTAGATGCGAGTTTTGTATCAAGAATCCTCCAATTTGATTTAAGTTGGTCCAAAAGAAGACCGATGATTAATGGAGATCCCCCCTAAAACTGTGTGGGCCTGGGAGCCGGCTTGAAATTTTTATTCATGAGGCCCTATTGATGACTGAATCCCTTGCATCCGTTGAACTGGAACCGCTCGAACAGATTCATGCGGCCTTAGTCGATCGGATAGCCAAGGATGATCTTAAGCTTCCGCTTCTCCCACACGTTGCCACTGAAATCCTCAATTTAACCAGTGATCCCGATGCCGAAATGGTGCAGTTGGCCGCGTTAATCCAACAAGATCAAGCCATAGCCAGCCAGGTCCTGAGAATTGCCAACTCGGCCGCCTATGCACCACGGTCCCCGATCGTCTCGATGCAACAAGCCGTGTCCTGGTTAGGCATGAAGATGTTGGGCGAACTCGCGTTAACGATTTCCATTGAAAGTGGAGTCTTCCGTGTTCAGGGGTATGAACCGGAAATCACCAGCCTCTGGCGACAAGCCTTAGCGTCAGGTCTTTATGCCAAGGAAATTGCGCGGGTCGGGCGACACAATGTGGAAGGCGCATTTTTGGGTGGACTGCTGCATACGATTGGAAAGCCGGTCGTGCTGAATGCTATGTTGGAGATTCAACAGACGATGGGTCTGGCACTGGAGTGGGAGTCGTTTTCCATGTTGCTGGATGTGCATTACGTACAGGTTGGTGCGTCGGTCGTGGAAAAATGGAAACTGCCCCCTCAAGTGAAAGAGGCGATTCTGTATTATCGTGATTATACGAAGTCTCCGAATCCGAGTCCTGTGGCGATGGTGACTTGTTTGGCCGATCATTTGGCCTCTCACATCTTAGAGTTAGATTCTCTTGATGAAGCCAGTTTGCAAAGTCTTCCTGTGGTTGACGCGTTGAATCTATATCCGGACGATATGGAAACGCTGTTCACCCATGGGGAAACCATTCTACAATCCGTCGATGCAATGGTGGTATGAGTTCCAATAATCATTTTGACATTTTAGTGATCGGCAGTGGGCCCGCTGGCCAAAAAGCCGCCATTCAGGGCGCGAAGGCCGGCAAGCGCGTGGCGCTGGTTGAGCGCGATAAGCAAGTCGGCGGGGCCTGCGTCCAGCACGGGACCATTCCCAGCAAAACCCTTCGGGAAAGTGCCCTCAACATGGTTCGGTTTCGGCGAACCTCCAATGTGTTTGACTTCCGATTACGGGACGATCTGACCGTACCAGCCTTAATCCAGCGGCTCGAGGAAGTCGTCCAAGCCCATTCCGTGTATATGGCGGCCCAACTCGATCGTAATCAAGTGACGCGCATTCATGCCCGAGCCAAATTTATCTCTGAGCATGACATTGAGTGTACGACCCCGAAGCGGACGACCGAACGGTACTCAGCCGATGTGATTGTCATTGCCACCGGGTCTCGGCCCCGACGCCCGGATAATGTTCCTGTCGATCATGAACATATACTCGATAGCGATTCAATCTTATCCATGACGTATTTACCGAAAACCCTCATGGTCTTGGGTGGAGGCGTGATTGCCAGTGAGTACGCCTCGTTCTTCTCCATACTGGGAGTTCAAGTCGTGATGGTCGATCAAGCTGACCGCCCCCTCCGTTTTATGGATGCCGAAATTACCGATGGATTCGTCCAGGCCTTTCAAGCATCTGGTGGACGCTACTACGGACAGCAAAAGATCGAAAATGTGAAATGGGATGGTTTGTCCAAAGTCATGACCCTGTTGGGGAATGGGGAAGTTCTGGAAAGCGAAAAAATGTTGATGGCCCTTGGGCGCGTGGCCAATATCGAGGATCTGAATCTTCAAACCGTTGGCATTGAACCCACGCCTCGTGGGGTGATTCCCGTTGACGAATTCTTCCGCACCACCCTTCCACATGTGTATGCCGTTGGTGATGTGATTGGGCCTCCATCCTTAGCTTCGTATTCCATGGAGCAAGGTCGGCGAGCGATGTGTCATGCGCTGGCGATTGATCCTGGTCATCCAGCCGAAATGGTGCCCATGGGAATTTTCACCGTGCCGGAAATGTCGAGCGTCGGTATTAGCGAAGAGGAAGCGGTGTCGCGTCATGGAGGCGCAATGGTGGGTCGAGCCAGATTTCAGGAAATTGCCCGCGGGCAGATTTCAGGGATGACGGATGGCTTGTTAAAACTCGTTGCCGATCCTCAAGGTAAGAAATTGCTCGGAATCCATATCGTGGGCGAAGGCGCATGCGAGTTGGTGCATATTGGGCAAATGGGACTCTTGGCCCAAGTCGAGATCGACAGTTTTGTCGAAAACATCTTTAACTTTCCCACCATGGCAGAAACCTACCGAGTCGCAGCTCTGGATATCGTCAAACAGCGTCCTCGGTAACGTCACCTTATCTCACGTTTCTTTTTTGGCAACCCCGATTGGTTCCGAAGAGCATGAATCACCTTTTGGGGATCGAAGGGTTCTTCGGAATTGATGCGGAGCGTCACGGTCTGCTCATTCTCTCCCAACGGTTCTTGCTGACGTTGTTGTTGCTGTAGTACGGCAAGGTCGGCTTCCGAGGCATCTGATTGCTGTTCTTTCCGAGTGGTAATCCGCTCCTGCAATGTTGCGAGTGATGATTGAACATCGAGAATGAGGAACGGAACGGCTTCCTCCTCCGCGAGTCGGCGAAAGAGATCTCGATAGTGGCGTTTGAGAAATGTTGCATCCACAATCACGGTATAGCCGGATGAAAGGAGTCTTTGTGCCATGTTCCGTAAATGGTGGTACAGGGCGTCTGTGGTATCAGACCCGTAGAGTTCTGTTTTGACCTCCCGCGCTCTGCGCAGGTCTGGGGACAGGCCAAACAGTCGCTTGCGTTCGATATCGGATCGCAGGCGAATCGTCCCCATCGATTCCAAGAGGTTTTGGGAAAGCGTAGACTTTCCCGAACCAGAAAGCCCATGCATGATAATGAGGCTCGGAGGGTCGGGGTGAGCCAACCTTTGAGCTAGGGTGATGTATCGATGACATTGGTCGGCAAGAGAGGCCGATGTGTTGTCAACTTGAGGGTTTTGGTTCAGGCGAATGCGGGCGATCTTGGCACGCACTAAGGCGCGATACACTTCATAGAATCGAATGACAGCCATCCCCTCGTAATCACCCGTATGTTCGAGGTAGGCGTTGAGAAATCTTGCCGCAAAATCCCGCCGTTCGTGGGCCATACAGTCCACCACGAAAAACGAGGTATCGCTCATTACATCGATCCATCGCAACCGTTCGCTGAATTCAATGCCGTCAAACGGGGTAGCAATATCATCGAGGAGCACCACGTTACCCAGATGAAGATCTCCATGACATTCTCGAATGAATCCCTGACTTTTTCGATTGGCAAAGGCCTGATCGCAATGGGCATGTTCCTGCTGCAACCACTGTTGGAGTGATCGAAGAAAATTACGGTCGTCTGAGGGTTGGGTTTCCTGAGAAAAGTGGTCAAGCACATCCATGACCGTCTTGCCCACGACTTCAGGATCCCCCAAAGAAGTAGACTCCGGGGAAGCAGGAAGGCTGGCGTGAAATCGGGCCAAGTCTTTGGCAAGCTGATCGATGTGCCGATTCTGAACCTTACCTTTTGGCAAAGCATGGTCAAGCGTGGCATCGAGTGGGAATTGCCGCATTTTGACTGCAAATTCAAAAGGTTCAGTGTCGCCATTAAACCTTGGTGCTTGCGGTGTACCCGTGAGTGATACAACCTCGAGATAGAGAGTCGGCGCGAGCCGTCCATTGAGCCGCAATTCCTCAAGGCAAGCGTGGTGTCGTAGAGCGAGAGTGGAAAAATCCACAAATCCAAGATTGACGGGTTTTTTGATCTTGTAAGCAAAGGGTCCCGTCAGGAGTACCCAGGAAATATGTGTTTCTTGGATTGTGATCTGGGTGACAGGATGTGGATAGACCGATGGATTCGTAAGGGCCTGGATCAAATTCTGTGCTTGGTCGAGATTCGCGTTCAAGGAACACCTTATGAGTTTGGAGAGGTCATACTTTAGGGCACCTCTAAAAACCGTCCTTTTCCGTGATGGCGGCGTCAGCCGCGTGCTCACATCCTCATGTATTCGCCCATACACTCCGGTTTTCCGCGCGCGGCTTC
>JADFRB010000101.1 GCA_022561525.1 Nitrospinota bacterium | reverse complement strand
GGGATTAGCCCCTACAACATCGACTCGCCGCTGAACCCGATACTCGTGCGATGCCTTTCTGCCGGATACTTCTTCAATTTTTATCGCAATCGCCCTCTGGTCCGAAAGGGCGGCGTGATGATTATCGATCATCCGCTCGAGAACGAGTTCTGCCGCGTTCAGCACACCGCTTACCAGGACTTTTTCAACGAACTGCTGCCGCAGACGAGCGATCCCCGCGAGCTTGAACATCGGTTCGAGGCGTCCTACGCAGAAAACGAGCGGTACATCGATTCGTACCGAAATTCCTATGCGTACCACGGCGTGCATCCGTTCTACATGTGGTATTGGGGCGCTCACGGCATGGCCCACCTGGGCAAGCTCATCGTGGTACAGCCGTCGAGTGAGCTGTCCGCCCAACACCTTGGTTTCGACTCCGCGCCTTCGATGGACGCCGCTATCGGCATGGCCACGGATTTCGTCGGAGCGCAGCCGAAGGTATATTATTATCATTGTCCGCCGATCATCATGTGTTCCCTTCCTGCGTGAGATCCAACGTGGGCGTCCCTGCTTCCATCCTCATCATTGCGAACGCGACCTCGGGTCGAGGTCGAGGGCCGCGTACACCGAGATCGCGGTGAGAAACTCCAGATCCTCGGGACCAAAAAAGCCGCTCTTGCGACCCCGCGAAGCGTAAATTAGCCCCTTCACCGGATTCGTGCCCATGGGCACGCAAAGGACTGACTGGATCTTGTACTTCTTCACGCTTTCCGAAGTCCTGAGCCGTTGGTCCGAATCCGTATCGATCAGGCAGACCGTGGTGAGTATAGTCATCGTTCGGTTGAGGATATTATTGCCGAGGCGAAATCTCGCAAAAAGCGAAAGAAGAAATAGCGAACGATGGCGATCGTCAAGCTTACCCCAGCCGCAGATTTGGATCTTTTAGAAATTTGGAATTTTAGCGATGATCGATGGGGCCCCGAACAAGCCGATACCTATTTGCGTAAATTAGACGCCCGAATGACCTTTCTGGCGAAGAATCCAAAACGCGGGCGGCCACGGAGAGAACTCCCAGGTCACCCGATGAGTTTCCATGAAGGAAGGCATATCATTTTCGGATCGTCTAATGAATTAGTGGGCAAATGTACGCCAATAATTTCAATCATTTTGGCCTTGCCTATCCGTTCTATTGCTAGTTTTTGAACATCCTTTAATGTCTCATGGTTGGCTTGAGGTTCCTTTCCCGGAGCAAAATTTGCAAGAATGAGAATTTCCGGATCTTGGGGATCAATGCTATCTAGTGGTGATCTCACAACCTCAACCTCATAACTTCTTTGGCCATCGGCTCCAATCCTCACCCGTCCAACTAAATTTCCAACCCAGTGAATTGATCCATGGGATTTTAATACTTCAATGCCATTGCGAAGGTTCCTAATGAAAGGATAATTAACGTGTGTGCAAAGACATTGCCCTTCCCCATCTTGTGGACCATTACACAATGTACGACAAATGGCACGTTCGAGAAGACAGTCGTAGTTAAGTGTGATAAAAGAGCAAGCTATGGATCCTTGGGGATGAAGGATTCTTTTCCTCAAAAAATCATCATAGAGATCACATTTCTCAACAAATGTATCGTCTACTCTAGGTTCATCGTTTTGAATGAGTGGATTAATGGGGGGTGTCATAGACCCAGCCAGAAGAAAATTAAGCTTTTGAAGCAACTCCTTTTGATTTTCTTTTACTAGCTTGCTTGCCAGCAATTCATAGGATGTCGTGTCCTCAAGATATTGGTTCAATTTTTGACGAACTTGTTCTGAAAGGCCTCCGTCATCCTCGAAAGCATCCAATTCATCCCACTTCTTTTTAAGGTATTTTTTTACGTAACCATGCAGTCATTTTCCCAGTGGCGGAGATGGCTTTCTGGCCCCATAGGATGATCCAGCACCAAAGAGGATAATTCTTTCAAACATGGTCTGTTTTTTTCAGGCACAAAAATAAAAGATCCCCGCCGCAAGCAGCGGGGTATTCAGCGGAATACTTATCATACTTTCTATAATGAAACCCGCGTAGCAGAGCTACGGGGAATAACTAGATTCATATGAACCCGTGATGGAAACAACAAGGAAAGGAGAAAAGTCATGAAGGAATTAGCATCACAATACGGACCTTGGGCAATAAGGTTCAGGGAAGTTTATGACAGTACGCTGGAGAAGTACCAAGCAGAAGAACGTGGGGCTGAGAATCTGGTGACTTCGGAAGAAGCCAGGTTCCTCGCTTCAATTGGATGCACTGCTCAAGAACTCTACGACTTCGTGGAAGATTGGGTGGAGGCAGGAGAACCGTCGTTTGACGTGGTTCTTGGTATCACCGCCGTCCGCCGGGAATATTTTCTCAAGGAGCAACACGGCCAGCCATCAGCATACCGAATCTCGATGAACGCCGTGCCTCCGAAGGATGCGACGTTCGGCGGTTTTGTGTGGCTTCCACGGATTATCGCGAAGGCTAAAGCCAAACTACGTGGTGAGATGCCTCCTGAGCTCATGTATAGCTGCGGAGCAGATCGCCGGTTCTTGAAAAGCATTGGAGCGGATGCTGCCGACTTCCTTCGGATGATTTGGGAAGCCGGCGATGACGACCAGAAGGTTCTGGAGTATGTGAAAGAGCAAGCCAAAGGAACCCCAGGCGTGCGTCAGGCTGCATAAGTCGATTCATGACTTGTGATGGAAGCATCTGTAGAAGGAAGTGGCAGGGAATCCTGCAACCATAATCAATACTCACAAATCAATAAATGAATAAAGGAGGGTATGACGATGACAACAGCAATCCGTGAACAAACAGCCAAAGACACCAGAGGTCAAATCGCCACAACGATGAAAGCGGCCGTGATCCGAAACTTTGGGGATCCCGACGTTCTTCAATATGAGGAGATCGCACGGCCTATCCCGAAACCGGGACATGTCCTCATAAAAGTGCTGGCGGCTGGAGTGAATCGATTGGATCACTATATCCGTGCAGGCTCGATCGTTCCCGAGCTCCCCTTCCCGCATATTCTGGGTGCTGATGCGGTAGGGGAAGTCGTGGAACTTGGTGAAGGGGTGACAGAGGTAGAGATTGGGGAACGAGTGTTTCCCGCACCCGGGTATTCTACCAATGAGACAGAGGACTCCATTCGCCCATTGGTAACGGCACCGAGTTTCGCCTTGCCGGGATTGCACATTGGGGGCACCTATACGCAATACATGGAAGTGCCAGCCCGGTGGGTCGTGAAGGATGACACAGGCTTGAGCCCAGAGGAAGCCGCCACGCTGCCCGTGGTGTTGGCGACTTCCGTCAGGGCGGTGAAAGAAGTGGGTGAGGTCAAAGCGGGAGACACCGTGCTCATCCATGCTGGAGCTTCTGGATCCGGAAGCATGCTCATTCAAGTGGCCAAGGCCCTTGGGGCACAGGTGGCCACGACCGTTCGAGACGATACCAAAGGTGCGTTTGCACAATCCCTCGGAGCCGACCTCATTATCAACACCCGAAAAGAGGATTTCGTCGAAGGGGTGAAGGCTTGGACAGGTGGGGCTGGAGTTGATGTGGCGATCGATAACCTAGCCGGTGATGTGCTGGCGAAGACCATCGATGCGGTCCGGCCTTTGGGGACCCTCGTCGCGTTTGGTTTCGCAGCCGGCACGCAGGTGACCTTTGATATCACGAAATTCTATTTTGCGCAGAAACATCTGCGCGGCTCGATGGCGGCGGATCCCGAAAACTTCGCCTGGGGCTTGGAGCAGGTTCGGGCCGGCCGGATTAAGCCGACCTTGGATCGGGCTTTGCCATTAAGGCAAGCGGCTGACGCGCACCGGCTCATTGCGAATAACCAGGTCAAGGGCAACATTGTCTTGTTACCCTGGGCCGACTAACCAGGAAAGGAGAGAACAATGAGTGTGGACACTTTACAACACATAGATCATTTCACCGATGCCAACTTCAACGTCGAGGTGCTTGAGAGTCACCAACCGGTATTGGTCGATTTCTGGGCACCCTGGTGTGGACCCTGCCACGTCTTGGCTCCGACTATCGAGAAGTTGGCCATCCAATATGATGGGTCAGTGAAGGTAGGGAAGGTCAACGTGGATGAGAACCCTGAGGCCGCAGGGACTTACAGGATCCTATCGATCCCCACGGTCTTGCTCTTCAAGGATGGCCAGGTGGTCGACCGCATTATCGGGGCCCACCCGTTACAGCGATATGAGCAAGCCTTGGCGAAAGTGAAAGAATGAAGCCCTTTCGTGAAGGGGGGCGGACTCCCAATTGGCTTCCGCCCCTCTTCCGCCAGATTGCCTGCAACCTATTTCAAACGGAGAATTATCATGGCACTTTATGGAATATACGGGAGTCATACCGTTGAAGCTTGTCCGGTGAATGATCGGGGAACCGCTAAAACCTTGGTGGAGTTTGCGGAAGCCGACCTCGCTCCCCTGTTGAAGGAATACAAGATTCAGGACGTGCTTGGTCAGTATCACTCAGCGTTTGAGCACACCTTTCTCTGGGTTATCGATGCAGAAGACCCGCATTTAGTGGAGGAGTTTGCGCTCAAAACTGGGCTGGCCTCGTTCAATAATCTGCGAATTGTTCCACTGCTGACGCTCAGAGAGGGGGTTCTTCCACGGATAAAAGCGGTACACGGATTGTAATTGTGGACACCTTCTAATAAGTTCGATAGGAAAGGAAACGAGTGAGAAGTCCTCACTGGAAGCGTGTTCGGACAGGACGCCGTTTCGACCTGGTCTAGTTTTTAATGACAGGGCAAAGGATTGGCCATGCAACTCTCATTGGGGTATTGTCAACTTAAGCCAAATTGGGCTCCGTCAAGGCGTGGAGCGACCACCCTAATCCCTGATAAATCAATGGATTATCTTGAGGCGAATTGTGTGCTCAGGGTGGAATTTTCGTTAAGTTGACAATACCTTATAAATCCATCGTATAACGAAAAATTTGACAAATTCTCTCTTAAAATAAATTAAGTGGGGGCTATTTACTTCAAACGCTTCTGCGTTTGGTTCCAGTCATATTTTTTACGGTTCCACTAACACCGCGTTTTCGCATGGCGGCAGCCGCTTTAGACATATCTGACTGAGGTACTTGTAAAACTTTTTGAGGTTTTTTCGAAGCTTTTAAACGATCCGCAGCCTTTTCTAGCCCCGAACTACTGCCACTTCGTTCTACCTCAGTTGCTTTATTACTTGTTGCCGCATCCAATCTACGGTTTCCCTTTAGGGGGACTTCTGTCTTCCCTTTTTGCCCTGCGGCTTTTGATTTTGCTCTTTTGTGGCTCTGTGATTCAGTCATTGTAATGTTCCTCAAAAAAGGTATAAGTTTAAATTCGCCTATTGTAATGTCCGCTTTGGGTCGAAAGCAGCCGCTCAATTAAAAATATCTGAAAAACTCGTAGTATGAAAGGAAATTTATAATAGTGATCTGGGATTGCCTCACCACACTGGCGGGGCCGTTCAGGGTAAGTCCACTGTAAAGGAGGAAAAACAAGTCCCATAAAATCTGTTAAAATATCGCAACCGAAAAACCAATCTGTAAAAGCAAATGTCACTTATCGCATATTTTTGGTAATGGATATATTCATAAAAATCATGATTATACTCTCTTCTGTTTGGGTAGCTGTGTATGCTTTTATGAATTTCTTGCCACAATATGCTACTCAACTCCCGCTTTCTGTTTATTCAATTTTATATGCTCTAACGGCTCAACCCTGAATGATCCCCGGTGTCAACTCCTGCTAACAGCAACCCACATCAACGGCATCACTTTCAAGTTGACTGAAGTTGAGACCGGGATGGCTTTCAGTTATGATGGCGGGAAGAAAACTTATAAATGGTGTAAATAAGGGAGTAATGGGGCGATGCAGCTAACTTCGGAAACTTACATGCTATATGGGGTAATTTTTGTTTTAATACTTTTAGGGTTACTGCTTACCCTAGTAAAAAGATTAGGTTCCTCTAAGAATTTTCCAACTCCAAATGAAAGCCGTGAGAAAGAAAAAAAATGAATACTGGGTTCCTATAAAATAAACCTCAGCGGATATAAATATAAAGTGTCAGTTAGTATGGGATATATGAAAAGGCGGGAAATTTAAGGATAAAGTGGGATATTTAAAGGGGTTTGTGGTCCAGGCGAATTTTTTTTATCCCAAAGTAAATGCAATTCGAAAATTGGCAAAATAGGGGTGTTTGTTGCACTTAGTTTGGGAAATTAGAAAGATAAGCTTGTATTAGTTGACATCCGATCGGACAGACAGTGGCAGACGTTCTTGAGTCCCGAAAGACCGCATTCGGCCAGAAGCGGACATTCGACTGAAGGAAGGTTTAACTGTAGTAGCTAGGATTTGATCGTACAGCTATCCTTCCTCAGGTTGTTAAAATATTGTCCGGGTATTTTAACCCGGTCGGCCACCTATTTTTTAGGGGTGAATATCTGCTTACCGTCCCAATCGAACGCAGGCTTGTTGGCGAATTCGCCAATCAGCTGGGCGGCTCGAATAAGGTCTTTTCTAAAACCAAACTCAGGGAAAAAGGTAACAAACCTCAATTTTAGTTCCTTTTTTTCGTAATGCTCCGGTCTCCTCTGTCTGCACAAGGTTAAATCATGTCCACTCATCGCTGCACCTACCTCAATCCGGTCGATATTTTTTCTCCATACAGTGAAGGAAGGGATATTTAAATCCCAATTATTTGAAAATTCCAACACTCCGCGTTTATCGTCCAAGGTGATTGACCCATGGTGATTCCATAAAAGGCTGAGCCCCACCATAATAGCGAAGACGACCAACATAAATGTTATAATCCATTTTTCATCATGGGTAAGGCGAAGATGGGGATCAGTAAAAATAAAATTAAAAATAAAAATAAATAAACTAAAAATGAGTATCAAAAAACAACATCCCTTAATTCTGGCATCCCGGTAAATTCGAACCTTCCCGTTTTCTTCTTTTATTTTAAGAAATATTTGAAAAATGGTGGTATTCA
>JADFRB010000100.1 GCA_022561525.1 Nitrospinota bacterium | reverse complement strand
CCCACGACGCGGATCGAACGCGTGACCTCGTCCTTACCAAGGACGTGCTCTGCCAACTGAGCTACATGGGCCTTGATTTCGTAAAACGGGAAACGAGCGGAATGCAGATTCTGTCGTCCCAATTCTTCACCCTTCACGTTTACCGTTTTACGCCTCACGCTTCTCACTTGGAGCGGGAGACGGGATTTGAACCCGCGACAGCCAGCTTGGAAGGCTGGAACTCTACCACTGAGTTACTCCCGCTACGCTCTACATGCCTATTAAAATCCAACGAACGAATTCTCCCTGCCCTTCCCTCGGCAACAAAAAAATGGTGGGCAGGCAAGGATTCGAACCTTGGAAGCCGACGGCAGCAGATTTACAGTCTGCCCCCTTTGTCCACTCGGGTACCTGCCCATTTTACATCTACATTTTTTGGCAGTCTGCCCTTAAGTCATCAAAGATTAAGGGAAAGATTCAATCGAACGGGTTGGATGCAATAAGGCAAAACCCTTCTCCCCCCTGAATTTCTAACAGGTAAGAACTAGGGCTCCATAAAAATTTTCACTTGAATCGCCCAAGGGTCGATCACAACAAACGGCATATTATAGAGACAGAGTGGAAAATCGTCAAGATATTTGGATGGAATCAAAATTGATTATTTTTTGAGGCTCAGATCCAAACATTTTTGGGACAATTTTGCTGGGGCCATTAATCCCTAATTCAACATCCAGCCAAAGGATATTGGCCTTTGGGTGCGCGAAAAGGGACTGGACCTCCAGCCCTTTTGTTTGATATGAAGTTATTAAGAAGTATCCGACGGATTGGCAAGGATAGAAATTGTAACAAATCAGGTTGCTCCAATTTTGGCTCAGAACAAGGCACGAGGAGCGCAGAACCCATCCCCTTTGAGCCTGGTCCTGAGGGGTCTCCTCGAAGGATGAGGATTCGGGCACCACAATGCCGTCATGAGACAAAAGGGGAGTGATCTGATTAGTTCTAGAAATTTATGATTTTTCGACAGAAAATACTGCTGCTTTTCCTTCTGCTCACAGTTGTGCTCACGGGATCGTTGTCGGTTTTTGCCACACCACCTGCCACGCCGCCGAAACTTAACCCGGGACTCGCGACCATTCAGACACCAGACGGATTTACGATATTTGCCGAATTGGCCATTACACCAGACCAACGAACGAAGGGATTGATGTATCGAACCCGTCTGGCACCCGACCGAGGAATGCTCTTTACCTTCGCGGAACCAGGCTATTGGACCTTCTGGATGAAAAACACCAAGATGGCTCTGGATATCCTATGGCTCGATGAAAAGGGCACCATTGTGCATATTCAACATACCGCCCCAATTTGTACACGGCAAGATAATCTCTGCCCACGGTACCGGTCCATAACTCCCGCAGTGTCAGTTTTAGAACTGGGACCAGGACAAGCGGAAACACTCAACTTAACAAAGGGCAAGAAACTCAAGATTGAGTTACCTTAGGGTTCGCGCAAAAATACCTTGAAAGATTCCATGGTTGAGTTCAGACTTTGTATTCGAAATCTGAATTTCGATATTGGGTCTGTTGAATATCTCCTTCCCATAGCCAATAAAAGCTCCAGAGGAGCCAAGCATCGTCAATTGGAGGGAATGTTCAAAAAAGTCCGTCCAGCAAGGCCGCAGCCCTTTTGACGCGCGGAGCGTACTCTCAGTACGTGAGCACGGCAAAAGGGCGAGAACGCCACTGGCGGCTTTTTTCAACATTCCCATATTCGGATTTCGAATTCATTCAACCCTCCTCCCAAGTACCTCTAACGGGAAACTTCCCATACTCGGATTCGTTTCGCAGAGATCACCCCTTCGATTCGTCCAACCGCTTCCAAGGTTCGGTCAAGATGTAAGGTATTCGACACCTCAATGACAAAATCCAAGACAGCTTTTTGATCTTCTCGTGTCGTAATTTCTGCTCGACTGATGTTAGCCTGAGACGAGGAAATAGCGGAAGACACCTTGGCTAACACCCCCGGTTGATCAATCGTCAACACGCAGACTTTGACTGAATGATTGCCTTCGATTTTCTCATCCCATTCAACCTCAACCAAACGGTCCTTTTCATAGTCCAAGGCTTGAAGGTTTGGACAGCCCACAGAATGAATGGTGAGACCCCGCCCACGTGTGATGTATCCCATGATGGGATCCCCTGGAATAGGGCTACAGCATTTCGAGAGCTGCATCATGACATCCCGACCGCCCATGATTTTTACAGCTTTGATAGGCCTTGGGGCCCGTATGTGCGGAACCACGCCTTCCGCCTCATCCTGGGCAACTTCTTCCCGGGCAGCAGGATCAAGAAATTGGTTGACGACCGTAGCGGCGGACAGGCGACCATAGCCGATCATCCGCATCATCTCATCGAGTGATTCGTATCCAGCGTCAGCTGCAGCCTGTACGAGCTGATCGGATTTAAGCAGTTGAGCTGCCGGAAGGTTATGCCGTCGAAATTCACGTTCTAAAAGACGCCACCCTAATTCGAGCCCGCGTTTTTGCTCCTCAGCTTTGAGCCAATGCTTGATTTTGGCTCTGGCGCGCGAGGTCTGGACAAATGTCAACCATTCCCGCTGAGGGGTCTGAGAAGGCGACTTCAGAATGTGAACCGTATCGCCGCTATTGAGCTGGTATCGCAAGGGAACAATTTTCCCATTGACCTTTGCGCCAATACAATGATCGCCGATTTCCGTATGAATGGAATAGGCCAAATCCAACGGGGTGGCGCCAAGAGGCAACTCCTTGACCTCACCTTTTGGGGTAAAGGCAAACACCACATCATGAAAAACATCCAAATGAAACAAGTCGAGTTTCACGGAATCCATGAACTGCTGGTTGTCTGACAAATCTCGATGCCATTCGACAAATTGCCGCAACCAGCTAAACACTTTTTCATCTCGATCACCGACCTTGGCCTGCTCCTTGTACCGCCAATGCGCGGCCACACCATATTCCGCGAGACGATGCATGTCTTCCGTCCGAATTTGAAATTCAATATGCTCCCCTTGTGGACCCAGCACCGTCGTATGGAGCGACTGATATAAATTGGTTCGCGGAGTGGCAATGTAGTCTTTAAACCGACCATGCACGGGCGGCCACAGGGAATGGATCAATCCCAACACCACGTAACAATTCATCTTGGTATCCGAGACGACTCGAATGGCCGCGAGGTCATAGACCTCCTCAAAGGTGATCTCTTGTCGTTCCATCTTTTGATGGATGGAGTATAAATGTTTAGGCCTGCCCTCCACCACACCCGTCAGACCCGCGGCAGCCAAGGCGTCTCGTGTCGCATGAATGATGGATTCGACATATTCCTCCCGCTCTTCATCACGTTTCGCCACTCGCAACTTGAGCAAAGAATAGGCTTCCGGCTTCGAATATTGAAAACATAAATCCTCGA
This sequence comes from Nitrospinota bacterium, assembly GCA_022561525.1. Taxonomy (GTDB): domain Bacteria; phylum Nitrospirota; class Nitrospiria; order Nitrospirales; family UBA8639; genus Nitronereus. The sequence continues at coordinate 3,621 of JADFRB010000100.1, read as the reverse complement.
GTTCCTGCTGCATCCAACTCATACCGAGACGATTGGCCAACGGGGCATAAATTTCCAGGGTTTCTTGAGCAATCTGTTTTTGCTTGCTCTCGGACATGTGCTCGAGCGTTCTCATGTTATGCAAACGGTCCGCCAACTTAATAAACACCACCCGGATGTCATCGGCCATGGACAGCAGCATTTTTCGAAAATTCTCAGCTTGCTTTTCTTCATAGGTCTCAAAAGGAATCTGCCCGATTTTCGTGACACCTTCCACCAGGTGAGTCACTTCGTTTCCAAATTGCGCTTGCAACTCTTCTTGGGTCGCCAGGGTATCCTCTAGCGTGTCGTGGAGAAGCGCCGCAACGATGGCAGTCTCATCGAGCTTGAGAAAAGTCAGGATTCCCGCCACGGCCAAAGGATGTTGGAGATACGGTTCCCCAGAACGCCGGGTTTGCCCTTCATGCGCCTTCGCGGAAAAATCATACGCGCGTCGGATCACGGCCTCATCCGCTTCGGGGTGATAGCTATGAACTTGTTCAACAAGCTGGTCGATCTCTGTGACAATCGCTAAGGACATGTGACTCTCATACACCTCGACTCATTCGCACATCTCTCATGCGCAACTGAACCCGATCATACCCTTTCCATCGGTTGAACTCGGGCATAAACGCCACGTCAAATAGCTGTCCGACTCCATTGATCTGGGCAAGCCATTCACCCATCCGAAACCCAATACATTCCACCGGCACCGACCCATTTTGCCGAACCACCAATTTCAAATGATTCTCACCCACAATTTTCTTTTCTAAAACCGTGACACCAGAAACTGAAAGAGTCGGTTCAGGATTACCCATGCCAAACGGATTCAATTGGTCTAATTCTCGCAACAGCCGAGGGGTCACCTCTGAAAGATGCACCTCCGCGTCGATCTCCAGGATAGGCAACTTGGATTCTGCACTCAACGTATCAGTTGCCACCTCAGCCATTTTTTCTTGCAAACTCGAAAATGCTTGAGAGGAAACAGTTAACCCCGCGGCAGCCGGGTGCCCGCCAAAACCCAGTAAATATTCCTGGCACTGAGCCAGGGCTTCAAACACATTGAACCCAGGCACGGAACGCGCAGACCCTTTTCCCACGCCCTCCTGATCAAAGGCCACGACCACTGCCGGACGATGATAGCGCTCAACCAGTCGAGACGCCACAATACCCACAACCCCCATATGCCACCCTCGCTTACCGACCACAATGACAGGGGACTCCTCGCCTTCCTCGACACAGGCTTTGGCTTCTTCAAAAATATCCTGTTCAATTTCACGACGCTGCCGATTCAACTGCTCTAATTTCTGTGCGATCAGCAAGGCCTCGGCATCGGACTCACTTGTCAGAAGGCGCACGCTTAAATCGGCATGGGCTAATCGACCGGCGGCATTGATCACCGGAGCAAGCCGGAATCCAATGGTACTTGCGGAACAGCGATCCGTAATACCTAAGACCTGCTTTAAGGCTCGAATGCCACAACGCGTGCCCTCGGTCATTAGGCGAAGACCATCACGAACGAACGACCTGTTTTCATCACGGAGTGGCACGACATCAGCCACGGACGACAACGCCACAAGATCAAGGTAATCCTTGGGCGACACGTCGGGCTGGCCATATTTCATCGAATACGCTTCAGCCATTTTGTAGGCGAGTCCACCTGAACACAGGCCCTGGAAGGGATACAGACTGTCGGGACGATACGGGTTTAAAAAAGCAAAAGGCTCGGGAGCGTTACCTTGAAATTGGTGGTGGTCCATCACAATGACATCTATTCCCAGACGCCGAGCCAATGCAATTTCTCGAGGCGAGGTGGTTCCACAATCTGCCGTCACCATCACCGAAACATGACGATCGGCAAGTTTTCGAATGGCCCCCTCATTCAAACCATATCCTTCTTCTTGGCGGTGCGGAATATAGACTTCTGCTTGGGCGCCCATTTTCCCGAAGAAAGACCAATGCAAACTGGTGGCGGAAATGCCATCGACATCGTAATCGCCATAGAAACACATCCGCTCACGCTGATGAATGGCCTGTTGAAGCCGGTCAACACATTTTTCCATGTCTGGCAGAAGGAATGGATCATGCCCGTTCCCACCAGAATCAGTCAGCCAACTACGAGCCTGACCCGGATCCGTCACGCCTCTCCCCCACAACACTTTAGCGGTAATGGGAGAAAGAGCCATGGATTCTGCTAGCGCCAAGACTTGCTCTTGGTCAACGGGCCTGGTGATCCAACGTTTTTCGATCATAGCTTTTATGAAAACTGGTATTTAGGAAACATGAATGGTTAAAACTGAACCTGTAAGAATCTTAGGAGTTGGGTACAAGAGTGTCAAACGCAACATGGGCTGATGACCCAGCCCTGTTCCTCTGCACATGCAGGTCAAACGGGGGGAAAATTCGCCAAAAATGTTTGGGGGAAAACTGGTCGAGGGCAGAGCCCTGGTCAAGGAAAGGGATTTAATTGAAACAGAAATTGGTCGGGTCGAATAACTGAAAAGTGGATAAGAGAAAGTTACTGGCCTCCTTTTTGCACATAATTCTTCACGAATTCCGAAGCGTTTTCTTCCAAGACTTCGTCAATCTCATCGATCAGTTGGTCAATATCGTCCGTCAGTTTTTTCCCAGTCTCAACAACCTTCGGATTGGCTTTCACTTCTTGGTCGTCTTGAACGGAAGGATCTTTGGTTGAATCAGATTTACGTTCCTGTTTTTCCATCGGCCACCTCCCTGACTTAAAAAGACACTCGGTCAAGGCATTTAGGATAACGGAGCCCGTCTGAAGGGTCAAGGTAAACCCCTTCGTCAAATCACGTAGCCTGTTCTTAACCGCTTAAAAAATTGTCAGACGGTAGGCGGGAAACGGGAGGGGAAGCCCCATCTTCCTCTTGCTGCCGTCTCCTGTCTTCCGCCTAACGATGGAATTAAGCATTTTTATCATCCCACAGAACCATGAGGAATTGCTTAGAAAGCAGTTAGCGGTTCGAACCGATACACAGGCAGCCGGGGCTTGATCCTTGTCAGAGCAGGGCCCTCCCGTTCAAGGATCAGCATCACCGAACGATTCCGTCCGAGTAACCGGCCCCAACGCCAATCACGAAGGTGTGTCGGGAACCCATACCGCGCGCCTCTTCGATGACGACGTAGGGGCTTCAGCCCAAGCAACCCGGCCACCTCCTGATCACGGGCCTGGTACCACTCAAAAAACTTCCCCACCTGAAATAACAGCACATCCCTGGAAAACCGCCAGCGGTAATACCCGTATTGCAGACGGATCGTGCGCAGGTTGGCAGGAAAACAAAACGTTCGCGCCTGTTATCATTTCCACCCTCCCCTTTTGTCATTTCGACCCTCCCTTTGTCATTTCGACCCTTCCCTTTGTCATTTCGACCCTTCCCTTTGTCATTTCGACCCTTCCCTTTGTCATTTCGACCCTTCCCTTTGTCATTTCGACCCTTCCCTTTGTCATTTCGACCCTTGGGAGAAATCTCCCCACTCCCGCCACGCTCGGTCAGGCCGTCCCACCCCAACAAAGAGATTTCTCCTTCCACTCGAAATGACAGAGGTGGACTGATTGCTCATCCCCTCCCGCTAACCAAT
>JADFRB010000099.1 GCA_022561525.1 Nitrospinota bacterium | reverse complement strand
AGGGATCTTTGAGCGTGATGGATTTTTCTGCTATTGACGGCGGCTCGACGGTTCGAAGTGCAGGCGATTTCGGTGCCGAGGGAATTCGTCCAAAATACTTCTCCAACAGTGGGATCAGCGTCTTGGGATGAATGTCGCCGACAATGGCCGTGACCATGTTCGTGGGTACGTAATAGGTTTGGTAAAACTCGCGTGCGTCGGTCATCGTATAGGACTGAATATCGCTGGCATAGCCAATGACGGGATGATGATACGGATGGGCCGTAAACGATATGGCGGTAAACTGCTCTAACAGTCGGCCAATGGGACGGCTTTCTGTTCGCAGACGTCGTTCTTCCATCACCACATCGCGTTCTTCGTAAAATTCACGAAACACAGGTTGCAAGAATCGTTCGGATTCGAGATAGGCAAACAATTCAACTTTATTCGATGGCAAAGCATAGAAATAGCCGGTCACGTCCGCGCTGGTGAAGGCATTGAGCGCCACGCCACCTTCGCGTTCGATAATATCACCAAATTCATTTTTCTTCACGAACTGTGAAGCGGCTCGTTGCTTTTCTTTAAACGTTGTAAAGAGTTCTTTGACGTGCTGTGTGTCGGCTTGAGCATCGAGGCGCGCTTCCTGGTAGGTGAGATAGGCCTGTTCAAGTTTTTCTAGTGCAACTTTTTCCTTGGCGTAGTCCTTGGTACCGAGTCTCGGTGTGCCTTTGAAGGCCATGTGTTCGAACATATGCGCGAGTCCGGTCACTCCGGCGCCCTCTTGCGCAGACCCGACATTCACTCGTGTCATGAAGGCGAAGACCGGTGCGACGGGCCGTTCAACCAAAATGAATGTCCATCCGTTTTGCAAGGTGTGTTCGGTAACGCGTTGTTCAAACGATTCCAGATTTTGGCTGAAGGCCAACAGTGGAAAGACGAAAAGAAAAATGAGTAAAGGAATGGATCTCAACAGACTGAGACGGAAAAAAGTAGGTGATAGATGTTTTGAGTAGGTCCGCCTCACGGTTAGCATCATGATTGTATCCTAACCAGCCGTTCTGGTAGTTGCAAGATGAGTGAAGAATTTGATGGATTACTTTTGTTTGGAGGAATAATTCGATGTCGTGATGAGTGACGCTGAGTGTTGAGAAGGAATCCAGGAACGGGTGGGACGCAATATAGAGTTGTTACCCTGCCCGTTCCGCGCGTGTTTTAGGGAGTGGTGTTTTTGGCGAGGGTTTGGCATTCCCCGCGAGTCATGTAGAGCAGGTAATTGCCCATGCCCCAGGCCTCGGACTTTTGCTGAAGTGGTCGGTGATGGACCAGCACCATTTCATAATCTTCTTTGGTGTTCACCGAAAAACCTTGGGCATCGGAATAGACCTGATGAAGAGGAAATTCAATCAGCGTCCCATCTTGTTCAACTTTGGGCATGGTTCGAAGCAATGTTTTATTTCTCGTTCGATTTTCCAAAGCAATCAGAAGCGCCCCATTGTGGCTATGCGGGTAGGCATACTTCACACATCCATCGACCAAAAACCGTAGGGGCGCGGTATTCACTTGTACCCCCGGTTGAATGCTAATGCCTTCATCGCTTTGATTGGCCGGGCGTTGATCGAATTTGCTAAAGCAGACGACATTGACTCCCACTTGGTAGACCTCTAATGGCGCCATCTTGGCCCCTTTGGGTGCCGTATACATCGTAAATCGTGCATACACATTTTTCGTCGGTGGGACCTTATGATAAAAGGCCACTAAGGTCATGAGTTTATGTGAAGGGTCAAGTCTCACACCATGGCCACTCGGGAATCGCGTGTCCGTCATTTCCATTCCGGCTCCAGCCATGAATAAGGGTTCTCCAGGACAAGAAATGCTTGGTTCATCCATATCAAGGAGGAGGAGGTGATGAAGATATGCTTTGGGCATCGGGCCGTCTTCCATGGTAAAGACCTCAGCTTTATACCCGGTCATATACCGGAGTTCCGGCATGTTGAAAAAATGTCTGGGCATGCTTGCCGCGAGGTCTCCTTCGTGACCAGCAGGGAGGTCAATGGGTCCAAAGGTGATGGTGACTTTATCCTCTTCTATGGTCACCGTGGTCTGGGTTTTGTCTAATGTCGGGACCTGCTGATGTTGATGGCTCTTTTCGTGCGCCAGAGCGACGGTTGTGGTGAGGAACAGGCATGCTAGCCCGAATATAAGGTGACGCATTAAAGATCTCCTTCTCGAAAGGATGTACGTTGGTCTATGTAAGTCAGTGGAGGTGTTCATAACGTAGTGTGTTGAACTAATCCTGCGGGGTCTCTTGAGTTTCGGCTGGGCCAATTCGTGTAAATAAGTACGTCCCGCCATGAATTCGAGGGGGGATGTTTTGGTGTTCTTCGACACGTGTGTACCACCACACTCCTTCGGCGGTTGTAAAGTCTTCAGAGAGGAGCACTTCAAACTCGCCTTCTCGGTCGTTGCCTTTCTGTGCCCAGGTTCCAGACCACAATCGGCCATCGAGTTCCGTGGTGGTGAATATTCCCTGTTCGTGGGTGTACGGGCCGTTCCCTTGTGCATCGAGTGTGGCTTGATAGGTTTTGTCTTCCTCTTGAATTTCCCACACCCCACCCAAATTCAATGGGTTTGGTGTCACGTGTGAAAGGGATTCGGTTGAGGGGCTCTCTGAGGTGTTGGCGGCGATGGCCATGGGCTTTTGTAGGCTTTCATGCCAATTGACCAGTTGCCAGACTCCGTTACGTCGTTCCAGAACTCCGGTCTCACGCAAGGGAATGATCGTCGTCGTGAGTCCGTCTTTGGTCTTCATCACTCGCGTGTAATCCAATTCCATGGCGAACCATGCGATGTTCTGGCGCTGCCAAACCTGAAGCGCCGTAATGGGAATAATTAATTGTTCGACAGTACGGAATTCAATTTCCATCGCACTGGCCAATTCCTCCCATCCCACAAACTTTCGCCCGCCGATGGTATAGCCAACGCCGTGTGTGTCTCCTCCCATGTATTTTTTCATGGTTGCAAGGTCTTTGTTGGCATTGGCCTCAACCAGCAATCTGATCACGGCTTCCGGGCTGATCACGGCTTCCGGGCTGATCACGGCTTCTGGGTCATCTACATTGGAGCTGACGTGCGTGGTCTGGGCATGAACCGACGGGAGGGTCGTGGGGACCAAAGGTACAAAAGGAAGCAGTGTCAGTATAAGAATTTTAAGGTAGTGCATGCGTGGTATCGAGGTTGCCAATCGTCGATGGCGATTAGGTATAGAAACAGAGGTGCCATAAGCAGTGGAAGTTGACCTCATGAAGGGCTGTTCAGCGGTGACAACTGGTGGAGCATAGAGCCTGGTATCCTCTTCGTCAAGGTCAAATCCTCACATGTCGGCTGTGAGGCGTGTCACACATGGCAGGTGCTCAAATTTCTGCCTCTTCAGAAAAATTCATGGGTTGTTTCTGGGACGGGTAATGCCCCAAGGGTATGATACAAGGCGATTTCAGCCGCCTGGTAGGTTCTAAATCCATACGCTTTTCTGGTGGTCAGTTTTGCTTTGGTGTTAAAACCCTCCACGATGCCACTGGAAAACTGCTTTTTGGCTCGGAACCAGTTCAGTAACAGGGGCTGGTGCCGCCGTAGCATCCTGGCCACTTGCTTCATGGGGGCAATCTTTGAGCGCAGGGTCTTGGTACACCAGGTATCCAGAAAGCGTCCGGCCCAGTAAGGCGAGGTATACGCCCAGAAGAGCTGAAACTCTTCTTTCAACAGATAACTCCTGATCGACTTGAGATTGTACTGTAACAGCTCGGACAGTTTGGTCCCCTGCTTGTCCGTCAGGTTCTCCGGTCGCTTCAGTAAGAGCCAGCGCGTTTTCGTCAGGAGAGGTTCGTACCCCTTGGCCTTCAGCTCTTTCGTCTCCTGGGCCCGGACTTCATCAATGGCCTTGCTCAGGTGGGTCATGATGTGGAACCGGTCCAGAATATGGAGAGCGTGTCCGGCTTTTTTGGCAAGCACCTTCACGTACGGTTTCCACATGTCACTACACACCAATCCGAGCGCCTGACTGCGGTCTTTTCCGAACCAGCGAAAAAACCGTAGCAAGGTTTTCACCGTGCGCTTCTCGCCGACCCACAACAGCCGCTTACAGTGGCGATCAATTTGATAGACCAGCGTCAGATACCGGTGGCCGCGCTGCCAGGCGATCTCATCCACCCCAATGGCCTGCACCCCGGAGAGATCTTGGTGCGCACGGCCCCAGGTTACCGCACGGTCCACCGAGCAGAACACATGATCCCAGGTGGTGTGAAACGCCTCGGCCACTTCCTTCCAGCTGAGCCGCTTGGCCCACCCGGCGAGAAACCAGCTGTACGTCTCCGTCAGCTGATGCTTCCCTTCCACCCAGGGCATCCGTTCGACCCGAACTCCACACCCCCCACATTGCACCCGGCGGGGGGCATACACAAAAAACACCTTGTGCCCCCACAGCGGAATAAACTCGAAGTGCCGCACAGGCAAGTGATCGTACCCCGGTCGTTTGCGAGCACAGCCACTACAGACGGGCCGGCTGTTGACGCGAGGCTGGAGCTCAATCTCAAGCGTCGGAACGGACGCCCCCTCCACCCACCGAACAGCTCCATATACAAATGAGTTGAATTTCTGCACCCGATTGAGGATAGTCTTCAGCTGCATCCTGTTCCTTTTGGTTCTGAGAGGTGGTGGCTTGGTCTCTGCCATCTTCTCAGAGTTGGGACAGGATGCTCTACCCTACAAATTCCTCACATAGGGTGTTCGATCACATAAGTCGCCAGACACTTTTACCCACAAATTTTCCTGAAGAGCCTAAAAATTTAAACTGGCCAACTGGTCTTGCAGCCATTGGATTGGTGATAGGATGGATTATTTTCGGGGCACTTGTCCTTTATTACTTTAGGGACTGGGGATGGGGTATTCTGTTTGTTATCGTGGCCCTTTTTTACTTGTGGATGATTTTTGCCAAATAAAATCAGATAAGGCAGAGATAGAGTTTAACCTGCCCCTCTTCCCCTTGCAGTGGATGAGGAATTCGCAAGGCAGGTAAGTTGAATGTGTATGCTGGACTTATAACAAAAGGCTTACCCCTTCACCCCTAACTCATTTCTTCGTCAAAGTCTCTGAACGGAATTAGGGGCAAACTCGATTTACTGACAGTAGTGGACCCCAAGCGTTGGACAGAAATTCTTGGATGATATTTGAAATCTTCTCCGCTAAATTTTTGAGTGGTGAGCGGAGCAGAAGTGGAGCAACCAGGATGGGTCGCCAGTTGATTTCAGGCCATCCAGCAGCTCCGAGCCTGTCTTACAGGCAAGCAGCGGTTATGCGGTTTGGTCAATTTCGGTCGAAGTCTTAACTCATCCTCTCCACGGCTTCTCTTGATCGGCTGCGGACCGTCTGATCCCAGTCTTCCTTCATCGTGTATTCCAGTTTCGCTTTGGCTTCTGTGGCGCGCATGCGGCCTAAGGCGAGTGCGGCGCTTCCTCTGACATACGCGTGGTCGTCTTCCAACGCTTTCATTAAAAGCGGAATACTTTCCCGATGCTGGATTACGCCAAGGTGGCTGGCGGCCATGCCGCGAATGCGATATTGTTTGTCGCCAAGCGATCGTTTGAAGGTGAGGGTTAACACGTCTGCCATGTCTGGGGCGATACTTTCTAATCCATCCCCTTCGTAGTTGTTGAGGTCAATCAACTCCGTGGCTATGTCAAATCGTTTTTTCGGAGACTTTTCTTGGCTGAATCGTTGAATAAGCAGGTCTCGTTGTTTTCGCGTATTTTTCCTGCGTTTGATCTTTCGGACGATCACCCATGTTCCGAGGGTGGCCACAATAAATAGAAAGAGGACCGGCACGACTTCATCGATGATAAAATCCTGCGTGTCAAAGTCGAGATGATTCCACCCCCACACCGAGCCGACGATGATGATCAGCAAAAACAACGCCGATGTAATGTTGGTCTGTCCTCGGGGGTTGGCGATTGTCTTGACGTGCGGATGAATATTCATTGTGATGGTGTGGCGATGTCCATGTGTTCGATGATGGCCAACAGGCGGCTGAATCGGTCAGCTTGTTTGGATTCATCACGGTTTTGGTAGATGGCGACAAGGTTCCGAAGCATCCGAGCAAGGATGTGTTCGTTCGGGGTGGGATCCAGGTAGCGGCTTTCAAACTCGACGCCATACTCCTGTAAAAATTTGGCACAGTCCTTCTGGTACAGGACGACCCCTTGATTGAAACAATCGATAAAAACAGGTTCTGTCTGTAATCCCACCATAAAATGTCCGGGCAAGCCTATCCCCACCACTGGTACATTGAGACGCTTGCCGATTAACAAGTATAGCAGGGATAGGCTGATGGGGATGCCGATGCGGCGTTCGAGCACGTGGTGCAAAAAACTGTTGGCTGGATCGTAATAGTCTCGGGTGTTGCCTGTAAAGCCGAGTTCATGGAACAAGTATTCGCTGATCGTCTGAATCGCTTGTCGTGGAGGGATGTCTTTCTCCAAACGTGGTTTCAGGACAGCGACCATGTTTTCGATTTGGCGTTGGGAGGCCTGAACATCAAGGTCCGGGTACGCGGCCTGTGCAATAAGAAACGCGCCCGTTTCAAGATCAACGGGTTCTGTTGATGATGTCATCAGGACTTTAAACGAATGCTCGACTTCAACCAGCTTAATGTCTGCGATGACCGAGCCGATGCGCTCCGACATGGTGAGGTCGGCTGGTTCACCTTGGGCCTGTTGAAGAAGCGGAAGGGCAGGTTGGCCAATGGTAACCAATTGGTCGTGGATGGTCTGGGCAATCTGTGAGTCTTGATCAGACAGGAGATGAAGGAGGGCGTTGATCTGCTTTTCAGAATGTTCAGCGCAAGCCGATGGCTGGTTTTTCATGTCGCACAACTTTAGGGCACCTCTAAAAACCGTCCTTTTCCGTGATGGCCGCGTTAGCCGCGTGCTCAAATCCTCATGTATTCGCCCATACACTCCGGTTTTCCGCGCGCGGCTTCCTTGCCCTCACAAAAAATGCCGGGTTTTTAGAGGTGCC
>JADFRB010000098.1 GCA_022561525.1 Nitrospinota bacterium | reverse complement strand
CGGATTCTTGCATGAACCCAATCCCACCGGCCACGCTTGATAATACGACGACGCCCATAGCTTGGCTCATCGCATTCTTGTCGGCTTCCACTTCCTCATAGACCTGAACGTCGAGTTTGGCAGCGCGTATCATTCGATCAACAAACTGGGTCATAATGGTCGACCTCCTTTCCCTCACGAGGGATAACTTTCATGATAATTGAAAAGGATTTTGCCCTAGTAGGAAGACAAGAAGCAATTATGCGGAACAGGCTGAGAGAAATCTATCATTCTTTGGTAAAGAATCAACGAAAATTTGGATGAGGAAAATTTGATTAGCGAACGATCAAGGAAAAGATTTCTGAGCCCTTCTTCATTTCCTAAAAATAAATCTGTTCCCTTTTTTCCCCACTCAATTTTTCTCACATTGATTATCTAGGGACTTATTGCTTAAAGGCACTGTTGTGGGCGGCTTCAAACAACGCATTGCACTCGAATTCCAGAATACCGCCAATGACTGTGGTTTGCCGAAATGGGGTGCGGCGAGCCACTTCTTCGGCCCGGATATCGATTTGCCGCCACCCGTGACGTTGCAGAAAAGGGATCGAAGTCCCAAAGTACACGGTAGCAATTCCGGCCCACTCGATGGCACTCTGACACATGGGACATGGTTCAGCCGTTGTATACAAATCGAGTTCGGTCCAATCGATTGGTGAATGGGCGGCTGCACAACGATTAATCACGTCCATCTCGCCATGGAAGGTCGGATTGTGAGAAGAACGGTTAAATCCTTGTGCGAGGATCTCGCCTGTTGTCCGTCGAACGATCACGGCGCCGAACGGAAACTGAGGTACGTTCTGTGCCATGGCAATAGCCAGGCGCATATAATCATCGGGGCCCATGTTCTGTTGAGTGCTCTTGCCACGTTCATCCATATCTTTTGCATGAGGTCATGAAGAAAGAAAATTGAAGGTAACGAAGGTGGAGATGGTAATTAGTCAACAAAAGACTCTACCCCTTTACCGCTTTACTCTTCATATATCCCGCCACCGAGAATGGTCTCCTTATCTCTGGACCCTTTCGGCATGAAATCGTAATCCAAGGCTGAGGATACGTTGGAGGAGATGTTTGTACGGCAGGCCAGCACGCTCCGCGGAATCAGCCAGGTCTTCGCCTAAAGCCAGCTGGCAATTTGGGTTAGCCTCCAAGACAAACACTTTGTTCTGATCTTTTTCGTCCAGCCGCAAATCAATTCGCGCGTACCCTGAGAGCGCCAAGTGGCGGTACACACGCTTGGCGATGTTTCGAATTTTTTGCTGGAGTTCCGGCGACAACCGTTTTGCCTCTTGGGAGCGAATTCGATATTTCTTTTGATACTTGTCGCTCCACTTCACCCTTGCCGTGGCAATTTTCTTGGCATCCTCCGGCATATTTTCCAGCAAGAGTTCCCAAATTGGAAGAATCTGGAGCCTAGTATTGCCCAGCAAGCCGACGTACAGCTCGCGACCTTCGATATACCGCTCCACCAAGGCACTGGTTCCCACTGAATCACTGTGATGAATGAACTTCACGCGTTCTTGCAACTTCTCATCATCTTCAACGATCGAGGCTTGAGAAATCCCTAAGGATGCTTCTTCAGTGATGGATTTTACAATCAAAGGAAACGTTAATCGCTTCGGCCTTTTGACAATTCGTCCGATGGGCACCACGAGAAAATCCGGCACATGGATTCGATGGAAAGACAGAATTTTTTTTGTCCACCCTTTATCCCGGGCTAACATCATCCCGCGGGGATTACAGCCCGTGTACGGGAGACCCAGTAATTCCAAATAGGAGACCACGTTTTGATCATAGGTCGGCTGGCCCGCGAATTCCTCCAGCAAATTAAAGGCAATGTGTGGCTTCAAGGTTTCGATGGCGTCTCGAATGACCCCCAAATCATTATGCACCCCCACCGGAAAGACTTGGTGCCCCAGCGCGGTTAAGGTTTCCACCACATCATACTCGGTTCGCCAACTGACCGTGGTCAAATCAAAGCCTGTCACATCCTTCGGGGGGACGAGATCTACATGCATGAGGGCTAGAATGCGCAGTTTCTTCATAGCGCGATCCGATGGTGCCCATCGTTTAAATAATTCATGGTCTGAACCGTCAACAAGACCATAAAATCCAGTTTCGTTTGTTCTTCGTTCCCCACCACTTTCAACTTATGCTGACGGCAATAGGCAATCATCTCTTTCAAAACTTGATCAATGGTATATTGGTATTCGCCGGTCCAAAAGGCGACCTTCTTCCTGACGCCTTTGCGAATTTTCAATAAATATTTATCAGCGCGAGTGTTCTGGCTGTAATCTGAATGATCTGAAAAGAGACGCCGCAAATCCCGTTCATAGAAATCAGGAAAGTCGAGCCCGTACCGTTTTCGTTTTTCATCATAATGCTCTCGAAGCGTCTTCTTGAGACTGGCGAGGGGTTCAATGCGTTTTGTGTTGAGGATCGGCGGCGGGATGCCAGCCAGGCTCTGCATCACTTCATCAATGTACTGAAGTTTTCGAAAAGCCGGCCAGCCAGCGTAGCGTACTTTCCAATTGGAATCGGGGTCTAACCAGACAGCAAAGGTCTCAGCAAAATCCTCGTCCGGATGGCTTTGGGCATACCACATATCCAAATGCACGACATAGCGTTTGCTGTAGGGTTTGGGCGTGTACCATTCGGGATAGGCTTTGGATGATTTGCCGAACAGCTTTTGCCGGCTACGGAGTCGCCGCAACCGATAGGCGTTTTCAATGGCATGACCGGCTTCATGTCGTAGAATGCGCATGCACCATTCCGCGGTGCCACCTTCCACCTCCAACATTTTGTTGAGCTCCAATCGTTGTAAGCGCGTGTGGGCCGTATAAAACGGTAGTGCAATGCCGGGAACGCCATCAGGCGTAAACCAGTCGTCAGACAACCAGAAATGCGGACGAAACTTCAGCCCGCGTTGTTTCATCTCGCGATACAATTGCCGAATATAGGGCGCAACGGGGCTGGCAGGAATTTTGAGCCCGAGATCACAGAGACGAAGGTCTAGTATCTGTTCATCCGTCCATTCAACCCACTGTAGTTTATCGCTAGCCATGATGAATCCAAACTATTGCCTCAAAGGTTTCGAAAAGATATCTCAAATTCGCGATCTTTCCAACTACAAATTTTCAGAAATGGAAATCTTTTGAGCCTAGTAGAATGTGCCAGTAACCTTAGTGAGAAAAAGGGGTCAAAAAAAAGTGGTCAAAAAAAGTTGTCAAAAAAAGAGGTCAATCCTATTTATTAACCTATTGATTTAACTTTTACTCTCTCCATACCGAGGCCGACCCGCATTCAATATGCGCAGGCCTTTTATCTTGTCATGAATCGTCTATAGAGACATGTTTTGCCATGATACATTTACATTTAAGAAATATATTTCGAACTTTCGGTGGAGGGTTTTTGAAAATATGGCTTGGCTTTAAATGCGTGGGGGCCAACGGTCCAGGTTTATTTATCATGGGGATGGGAATGTACTCAAGCATAGGGAGAAATGAAAGAGGTGAAAGAAGATATAGATTCCCGATTAAGAATCTCGGGAATGACGGAAGAGGGAGGGCAAAGTAAAGTTCGCGTCTCTACGGCTGGTTTCTTACAAAGATGAGGAATACTTGGTTTGGGAGAAAGGCCAATTCTGCTTCGAGGGTGTAGCCCGCTTCTTGTAATTCGCGTTGGATTGTCTCGCTGGGGGTGTAGTGGCCAAAAAGTTGCTGGAACCATCCCTCGCCATTGAAGTCGATGACTTGAATTCAAGTAGCAAGTGCAATTATTTCGCCACAAGCGGGACGAAGTGATTGTTGAATAGTTGGTTGGGGGTTCGATACCCGCGTGTTTTTCTTGGACGATTATTGAGGTGGGCGACGGCCTCAGTCACCTGTTGCCAGGAGATCTTCCGAAAATCCGTGTGCTTCGGGAAAAACTGTCGAAGGAGTCCGTTGGTGTTTTCATTGATGCCTCGCTCCCAAGAGGAATAGGGATGGGCAAAATAGGTCGTCGCATCAAGGGCGCGGGCAATCCGTTCATGCTTCACAAACTCTGATCCATTATCAAAGGTGAGGGTCTTCACGCGCTCTTTGAAGGGGCGAAGGAGTCGGATGATGGCCTGGCTCACCACGTGGGCTGACCGGCTCAAGACTCGAGAGCAGACCGTATACAATGAGACTCGGTCCACCACCGTCACCAGCACGCTTTTGCGATCTTGCCCTATCACCGTATCACACTCCCAATCTCCGAGGCGTTCTTTCTGTTCTACTTCGTGGGGACGCTCCGTGATCGAGATGCGATTGGGAATACAGGAGGCGCGAGCGCCCGAGCCATATCGCTTGCGGCGATGGCGACCCCCTTGACGAAGAAACGGTTTCAATTCCGCTTTTCGGGTGGCATCACTGTAGATGAACCGATAAATCGTTTCGTGACTGAGGCTCAGAGCATGATGCTGTTTGAGATACCCGCTGACTTGCTCCGGGCTTAAGTATTGCCGAACGAGCTGCGTGATCAATCGCGCGCATTCATCCGTGAGCTTGCGAGCCTTGTGTCGATTCGCGTCGTGTTTTCGATGTTTCACGATCTGCCTAGCCCAGTGATAGGTATACACATGACACTGCGGATAGGTATTCCGTTTGAGTTCTCGACTGACTGTTGATGGGTGGCGGCCAAGGGCCTCAGCAATCTGCTGTTGTGTGTTCCCTTCTCGTAGCGCGTGCCAGATGTAAAACCGTTCTTCATTGCCTAGGTGTTGGTAGTGTTTCATCGATGCAATTCCTCCGGTGATATGGATTGGTTCAGCCCCTCATCCTACCCAATTCGGGTGGCGAGAGAAATTGCACTTATTATATGAATTCGCGCCATGTTGACCATAACAAATCATAAAATCTGGAAAAATTCTTTTATGGGATCGTAGGCTGGATGATGGAAAGGCCAATATCCAGCTGCCGCGGCTTCTCCAAGACGCTTTCCCGTTTGCTGCTGCGCAGCAAGAAAAGTATGAGCTTTTGCCTTTGACATATTGGAAGGAAAAGGTAAGCCCCTTTTTTCGATGCAATCGAAGTATTTATCTATACATTCCATTATGGGCGTGGAAGAAATTGACTCTATGCAAAGATCTTCTAGCATTCCGGGGGTTGCACCATCTGGAAGAACAAAAACCGCAGTCCTAGGATTACTACCCTGGGATACCCCTAATGTCGAAGGAGCGTGTAGGTTTACTGTGGTAAGTGAATTGCAAACACTTTGGAAGGCACCTTGTGGGTCAGAATCCCCATCCCGAATAATTCCCATAGATTCAATTCTGTCAAAATTGGGTGCGTTTTGAAGGGCCTTTAAATTCTTGGTTAGTTGCGTTTTCCCTCCAATAGGCATTACCTGAACATCACCTACGGATGTTGAATTGAGAAGAGAGGAAAAAAAGAGTTCATCGTCCCGGCCTTCGACTATTAAAATTTTTGGTTTTTCGATTTGGATTGCGCTCATTGCTGCTAGCGAACCTCAAGGTCAGCCTCAATTGCGGCATCCAAAGTGTCCTGGTCATAAGTCTTTAAGGTCGTAACCGATTCATTTCGATCTAATCGATGAACTCGAAATTCGTATGCAACGGCTCCCTTAAAAGTCTGATGTGCGGCCTGAATACATTCTAAACTGTGTGTCGTAGCGAAAACTTGAGTGTAAAATCTGTCGGACATTTTCCCAATGGCCTCCCATACCTTTGGCATTACGGTATGATGTAAACCATTTTCAATTTCATCAATTAAAACTACTCCATCTGGTGCACTGGCGATAGCTAATAATATTGTTGTCAATCTAACTATTCCTTCTCCCATAAGAGGAAGAGGCATCAATCGGTTTGTGCCTATATCTCCATGAAGAATTGTTCCTACGGGTTTAGGTATGGCCGCTATTTTTGTTAAGCGAGGCTCAATACATTTCAATGACTCGATTAATATTTCTTCTCCTTTTTCAACAGATAAGACTCCAAAACGACTAGCATCTTCTGCGGGTCCAACTGGGCGGCGTGCGGAAAGAAAAATGGATGGAATAGGGGCGGGCAAAAGCGGAGTTCTTTTTGGTTGTCCTCCCTCAAACCACAAACTAATTATTTTGGGTTCACTGCCATCCCGGTCACTAAATTCGAAGACCAATGCATCACTAGTGTTTCCTTTGCCCTCAACGTCAGCTGATATGGCGTGAAGGGGTTCAGTTTTTATCTTTAATTTAATCTCCTCTTCCTTTTCATGCGTGCCTTTTATGAAAATCTCTTTATTTCTATCATAACCGTGAAAAATTGTGTCCCAAGGCTGTTCGGCCTTGGGATCTGGACTTAAGGCAAAATTTTCTAGTCCTCTAAATGCATTTACAGTTAAGGCCAATCCTGGATTAATACCTGCCGACGCAAACCAAATTGATTCTAAAAGGGCTGTTTTTCCAGCATTATTCTTTCCAGCAATAAGGTTTAATCGTTCGATATTTTTAAAGTCTAACGATTCAAAACCACGAAAATTTGATATCTCAAAGGATCTTAACATTCCTATTCCTCTTCTAAGTTAATATTCGCTTTGGTAGAACTTTTTATTAATGAAAATAGTTTTAAAAGATAAATTTGCATAAATGTTTTTTTGCCGATTTAAAGTTTAAGCCAAAGTTTTTGAAAAAGCGAGGGCTTGCTTCATTACTATTGCATTAGGTTTTTGGCTAGGCAGGAAAGGGGGGCAAGTCTTGATTTAATACATTAAAATTCAGAAAAGGTATTAAGTCAAAACCTGCTTCCCTGGCCTACTGCGGATTTTTTATAAAAATAAGGAACACTTGGTTTGGGAGAAAGGCCAATTCTGCTTCGAGGGTGTAGCCCGCTTCTTGTAATTCGCGTTGGATTGTCTCGCTTGGGGTGTAGTGGCCAAAAAGTTGCTGGAACCATCCCTCACCAGTGAAGTCGATGATGGCAATGCTCCCATCGGGTTGAAGGTCTTGTTGGAGGTTGGCAAAGTACGTCACCCTCTCTTCGAGGTGATGATAGGTATTGCTG
>JADFRB010000097.1 GCA_022561525.1 Nitrospinota bacterium | reverse complement strand
GGGGGTGCTGGTTTGAGTCAGATGTTTCGATCGTTTGAGGCGAATAGTTTGGACTATTTAACGAAAAGGATCGGAAGATCTGGCCAAATCCAGCGCACCCGCAGTAGATTCGTCTAATCTTGGACAGGCTCCTACAGCTTGCGGGGGATTTTTGTGATCCAACTGCGGTTTCAAGGTTCAATCAATAAGTCATAAAACACATGATTGGACATCGAAAGTGTCAGGATTTTTTCTGCTGTGGGATAAGTGAATATCCTTTACCCTTGTGTGGGTTCCTATACATTTTTTCGAATTTGCGCATATTTCTCTCAACAGGGTGTCGGAAAATTTTCCAATTGTTTGCGAGGGGATCTGGTTTCTCCTTGGGCATTGGATCCGTGGGGAGATGGAAATTTTTTAGAATTTTCATGGGGTTAGAAAAGGTGTACGCCAAATGACGTATTTGAAACAGGCTTGGCATTGAATTTGTATAGTGCCAGGGTAGGATAGGATGTGATTTTGAAGCGAGGCCGTGTCGTGAAAGTGAGGGACAGAGAGTGGCCTGATTACACCCAAGGAGGTGCCCCATGAACTTTTTTCACCGAATGCTTGCTCATCTCTCCATAGGGGTGATGATAGTAGGAATGGTAAGTGTGGTTATCGCCGCTCCCATTCCCAAGGGAAATTCACTCATGTATTCATATGAGAAGGGATTCGACACCATCAAACAGGGTCGTAAGATTCGTTCGAAGGATTCTTCGGGTCAAGGATGTTGGAATCGTCCATCTCAAGGTGCAGATGGCTATTCCTTTGCACTCCATGAGCCCAAAGAGGCTGATTGTTTTTCTAGGGTAGGTGGTGAAACGACTTGGATGTATGCACCAGGCTGCACCAGTTTTGGGTTTTCTGGGAATCGAATGCCCAACGGCCTTTGTGCGGTTGATGACCAGTTGATGACAAATGTAGGGAACATGATTGTCCGTTCTTCTGACCCGGTTCTCGGACGGGTTGATGTGCCGGTTCAGATTTCCGGAACCCAGAAGCCCCTTTCCTCCGTGGTTTCGGTCAACCAACAGGAAGCCACTTTTTTGAATACATTCAGCTCGCCAATTCGAATGAATCACCCTCTTATGCCCCAAGACGTTCGATTTGATCGAATGAGTCATGAGTTGTTTGATGCTGATGATGCCGATGGGGTCAGCCTGGTCCAGGACTTTGACCATCAGCTAGTAATGTCGGGAAAATTGGCCCATCTGATTCCAAAGACGGCAAAAGGCCCAAGGGACTTTGAGTGGGGAGATTTAGTCTTTTTGCTACTTTTTGCGATTTTGCCGGAGAAAAAACAGATTAAGGGCTTACTTCACGGGATTCGTCACGGGATCCGTCACGGGGTCCGTCACTTTCGGATGTTCTAAGGTGATGGGTGTAGATTGCTCTGCCATGAGTGAAGTTCAAAGGCATCTAGGCTATGGGCTTCGCCAAGAGTGTTCGGATACCCGGTATGATGAGATGTCGCAGTATAAGTTTATGAGGAACTATTTCCTTCTCATACCTTTAGAGTGCCGCATAATTTTTTTGGCCTTGTAAAATTTTCCTGACGGGCGTTTTGTCCGTGGCACTTCTACCCTCCCTGGAGATCACACGTTTTCCCTCACTTCCAAGTTACGCGTCTTTCCCTGATTTGAACCGAGTCGAATCGTCACTTCCCCTCGTGACTCGCCTACCACTGGACATCGCATGAATGAACTGAGTGGGCGGAGAGGTTGGACTCAGAGTCTTGTCTGTATCGTGTCAAAAGTTTGTGAGAGCTGCCCCAGACTAGTTGTGACAACGATTTCACCTCCAAGCAGGAGAAACTGTGATTCTCAGGGATGAGGGGACGGCTCTCATTTCATGATTTTCGTGCAAGGTGGCTGTATACGAAGGGTAAGAAAACCGTGATGCGTCGGATATCGCTGGGACGCTCTGGTCTTCAGATCCTTTTGTAGGGCGTAGGGGCTCCTCAAACCCAGGCCGGTTAAGTTCGCTGGGGGCATGACCGATTGGAGTCAGATGCCAATGTGCAGGTTGTCTGATTTTCAAAAATGGACAAGACAGCGATCCCCTGCGTTGAAAAGCGAAATATCATTGCAATTCGGTAAATACACCATGACTGTTAAGTCCGTACGACGATTCGCCGAATTAAATGCCAAATGCCAAAAAAGGTTCTTGTCCCAATTGCATGACAAGTCTAGAAGGTCAGGAGTCCATGTCTATCAACTAATCGGTTGTTTTTTGATCAGAGGAGGTCAGTTATGAAAATGCTGAAGACAATGTGTGTCGGGTTAGCGATTTGTGGAAGTGCCTGGGTCGGAACGGCTTGGGCAGGTTCTGGGACGATGGGGGGAATTGACACGTCAAATTTTATTGTGACCAGCGATTATATCATTGGGCCACAGGATGTGTTGGAAATTAGCGTGTGGCGAAACCCTGATCTCTCCCGTCAAGTGACGGTGCGACCTGACGGGCGGATTTCACTTCCTTTGATCGGCGACGTTGACGCGGTTGGCAGAACGACAGGGGAATTGAAAAACGCGATTACCGAGAAGCTTAAGGAGTACAAAGAAAATCCCACCGTGGCGATTGTCGTGCAACAGGTGAATAGCTATTTTGTGTACGTCAATGGTGCGGTAGGGCAACAGGGCCGATTCCCCTTGTTAACGAAGACATCCTTGATTCAACAGTTAACGCTGGCTGGAGGATTGGCGCCTGATGCTGTTCGCAGTCGGATCGTCGTGTTCCGCATGGGCAGCGAGGGGGCAGAGCCAGAACGGATGATAGTGAACTATGACGATATCATTCTACGTGGTGCTGAAAACTTTGATCTTCAACCAGGCGATACGATTGTGGTGCCCTCTGAAACGATGGTGTTGTTGCCATAAAGGAAAGGGAATCATGTCATGCATAGAAGGTGGATTATGAAAACTCATTTCACTCAGTTCATCGTATCAGTCGTGATGGCTGTAGGTATAGGGATATCAGGTTGTGCCTCCTACAATGCCCCCCAACTCGTGGTAGCTCCGGGTCCTCCTGAGGAAGGTTTTCGGTTAGGAGCTGAAGATGTGATCGATGTGGTCGTGTTTCGCAGCCCTGACCTTTCGCGTGACAATTTGGTCATCCGGCCTGACGGTAAAGTGTCATTGCCCTTGATTGGGGAGGTCCGAGCTGCAGGATTAACGGCCGATCAATTAGCCAAGAATATTGCAGAAAAATTCAAAGCGTACAAAGACAATCCGGCCGTGTCCGTGAGTGTGAAGGCGGTCAATAGCTACAATATTTTTGTGCTTGGGGAAGTCAAATCCCCAGGAAAATTGGCTTTAAAATCGTATACCACGATGTTACAAGCGATTACTTTGGCCGGCGGGTTCACAGAGTTTGCTGCTGAGAATGCGATTCAGGTGGTTCGGCATACGGTGACAGAAGATGGCCAGACTCAGGAAATCCGAATTCCCGTGAACTACGATTCTCTGCTGTCAGAAGACGGGGCCAAGTATAACTTTATCCTGCGGCCAGGCGATACAATCGTCGTGCCGTAAAGTCTGCTGCTTGGACCAGAGGTGTCCTGTTCAACGAGATTGACAGGCACTCTGGTGCCTGCGTGCCGAAGAGACGGAGAAGCGTGAGCTGGTGAATCGTGTGCCACCACATGGTGTAGGGGTTGGGTGAAGATTATTTTTTCTTGAACGATGGAGCGAAATCCTATGGAACAGCATGACATGGAACGAAAAGGCCTTGAATATATGGGGCGTGGCGCATCCCCATCCCTTCAGGGGAAAGTTAGGGACTATGTTGACATTGCGATCCGCCGCAAATGGCTCATTATCTCGATTGTCATGATTTCGGTAGGAGTCGCTGGCACGGTAGCCTGGTTTAAGAAAGACGTCTATCGCTCGAGTACCGTCATTCTGATCGAACAACAGACGATTCCTGAAAAGTATGTGTCCTCGGTGCTGGATGATGTGGCGAGCCGAGTCTCGACGATTACGCAACAAGTGCTGAGTCGAACCAGTTTGGTGAAAGTGGTCGAGGAATTCGGATTGTTTCAGGATTTGATTCAGAAAGAAGGGTATGAACAAGCGATTCTCAGAATGAGGGGAAATATTCAGGTTGAGACCAAGGGGCGGAAACGGATTGAAGCCTTTACCATTTCTTTTGCTCACGAAGATCCCACGACAGCCATGAAAGTCACATCGAGACTTGCGTCTCAATACATTGAAGAAAATCTGAAAATGCGTGAACAATTCGTCGAGGGCGCGTCAGACTTTCTCGAATCCGAACTCCGTGTTTCTCGAGAAGAATTGGAATCAAAAGAACGGGCGTTGAGTAAATTTAAAAACAAATATATGGGTGAATTGCCGAGTCAGTTGAAAACCAACTTGAGTACCCTGGATCGAATGCAAAAGGAGCGCGATGCGACGCAGGAGTCCGTAAATACCACAACTAATCAGATAATGTTGGTTGAACAGGGTATTCGGGAATACGAAGCATCCGGAGCGATCAGTACTGACGCCAACATTCAATTCAGGCAAGGTAGAGGTGAATTGAATCCCGCTGGTCGGGCAGGCTCAAACTCTCAGTTTGCGTTACTCAGGAATTTAGAGCAGGACCTTTTCAAGCTTTCGGCTGAATACACGGATGCCTATCCCGATGTGATTTCCGTGAAGCAACAAATTGCTCTTTTGAAGGACGAATTAGCCAGCAAGCTTGATACCACGGGGGAACCTGGAACGATCCAAGTGTTTGATCCGTACCTGAGGGGCTTGATCAAGGATCGTGATGCATTAAAACTGCAAGTGGTGGCTCAGAACAATCGTCTGGCGAAACTGGCCACGGCCATGGACAAGATTCAAGGGCATGTGGATCGCACCCCAACCCGCGAGCAGGAGATGCTGGCCTTAGTGCGTGACTATGACAATATGCAAAGCAATTATCAAAATATTTTCCAGAAACGCCTCAATGCTCGAATTTCTGAAAACCTGGAGAAACGTCAAAAAGGCGAACGCTTTAGAATTTTAGACCCCGCCAATCTTCCCCAGATGCCAGAGGGACCTGAACGTTTCCTCATCGTGCTGGTGGGGTTGGGAGTCGGGTTGGGCTTGGGATATGGCCTCGCGTTTGTGATCGAACAATGGAATCCGACATTCCGTCGCTCTGAAGATGCGGAGGTCTCTCTCGGATTTCCGATTTTGGCCACGATCCCCAGTTTTCAAATGGCCTATGGCAAGTCTTCGGCTGGGCTCCTGGTTGGAGGAACATTTGGGTCCACGGCCGAAGGCTTATCGGGTAGCGAGGATGCGAATGGGGAGCTGCCTACCAAACCCTCGGGTTCTGGAAGGTGGCGAGCCGGATGGACTCCGGGTCCCTCGTTGGTCAGTCGTTGGAGACCCAACTCCATTGTTGCCGAACAATATCGAGTTGCGGCGACTCGGTTGGTCTTGATGAATGATGATCGGGCCAATACCGTGGTGCTGGCCACGAGTGCGATGAAAGGTGAAGGCAAAACATCCTCTGTCGTGAATCTCGGGTATACCTTGGCTCGTGATTTAGAGAAACAAGTCTTATTGATCGGGTGTGATTTTAAGGCTCCGCGTTTGCATGAGGCGATGGGTATGCCCGCTGCCCCGGGTTTGGCCGATTACTTCCATGGCAATGTTGAGTTGGAAAATTGTATTCATCGCATGGATGACGTGCCTCTGTGGGTCTTGCCCGCGGGAGCAATCGAAGAGCATGCGGTCTCACTGTCACGTCTCCCGCAGCTCGCTTCTATGATTGAATCCCTGCGGTCCCGATTTGACTATATTATCTTAGATGCACCGCCTATTCTGCCCCTGGCCGATATGAACGTCCTGGCCGGATTGGCCGATGTGTTGATCTTGGTGGTTCGAGCAGGTGTCACTCCGCAAGAGATTGTGGTGAAAGCGATGGATATGCTGCGACCCACAGTTCAGGCCCGGATCCTCTTGACAGATGCGTCATCCCAGGGCATGCCGTATTTTATGCCACAAGAAGTCTATGGGGATCCATATACCGCAGCTAGAGCGCAGGGATGAGCACAGGGCCGTTGTCGGGCCCACAGGAGAAAGCCCGGACAGCGATTTCCTTTTTTGATCACGTTCTGCGCTCGCTGGATACCCGAAAACGGGTTCTGATTCTTGGTGACAGCGAGCTGATGGGGGACTTGATCAGTGTCCTGACTGCCAAGCGTCGTCATTGGTATGACGTCGTGGGGGTCCTCACGAAAGAAGTCACTCGGGTGGGGCAGTCTATCCATGGCAAGACGATCCTGGGCACGATTGACGAGTTATTTGAAACGGTCGAACGGTTTCGGGTGCAGACCATTGCCATCTGCGTGACCGACCGCCGTGGTAGTATGCCCTTGGATACGCTGTTGGACTTAAAATCCATGGGGTTGGAGGTTATTGATGGGCATCAGCTGTATGAGAGTGAATGTGGGCGGCTCTCCATCGACGAACTGAAGCCGAGTGCCCTGATTTTTTCCACAGGATTCCACCGGCGTCCCGGCATGTTGTTATTCAAACGCTTGGAAGACATGATTGGGGCGTTGTTGGGGTTGGTGATCTTAGCGCCGCTCATGGCGCTCATTGGCCTGCTCATCAAGTTCGATTCGGCTGGACCTGCGCTGTATAAACAAACTCGAATCGGACTGCGGGGCTGTCCGTACGTGCTGTGGAAATTTCGATCGATGTGCCAGGATTCCGAGGGGGATACCGCCCAATGGGCTCAATTAAGCGATGGTCGGGTGACCCGAGTGGGTCGGTGGATTCGGTTACTCCGAATCGATGAATTACCTCAACTCTTCAATATCCTAAAGGGCGAAATGAGTCTGGTGGGGCCTCGACCCGAGCGCCCCCTGTTTGTGCAGAATTTGCGTCAACAAATTCCCTATTATGACTTGCGTCATACCATTCGCCCTGGTCTCACCGGGTGGGCCCAAATCCGTTTTAACTATGCCGCCTCGGTTGAAGACTCGCATATGAAATTGCAATATGACCTCTATTACGTGAAGCATTTGTCGGTCTGGTTTGATCTGTCCATTCTCTTTCGAACCG